>NZ_AHJG01000293.1:0-946 GCF_000241145.1 Candidatus Nitrosarchaeum limnium BG20
CCATCATAATCTTTTAGTTTGTTTAATGCATATCCTTTATTATTAAGAGAGCCAATATGATTTGGATTCTCATGTAGAATCATATCATAATACTTGATTGCTTCGTCCAGTTTGCCTTTTAAAAATAATCTATTTGCCTCATCTAAAATAGAATCAATTTTCGGGTTTTCAGTCATAGTTTATGGTTTCATCAGGATTTTACCAAAAAGTCCTTTTCCTGTCAACATCTTTGTGTGAGCTTCTGCTGCTTGTTCAAATGAATAAACAGAGTCAATTACGGACTTGATTTTTCCTTGAGACATCCAGTATAGAGCTTGTTCTAATTCAGATCTAGTTCCTTGTGTAGAACCTAAAATATTAATTCCTTTGAAAAAAATGTGACGTAAATCTGTTTTAGCATCATATCCAGTTGTAGCTCCTGTTGTAACAATTGTTGCACCATACTTTAACAGTGTTAGCTCTTTGTTCCAGTGGGAACCACCAATATGTTCAAAAATTACATCAACGCCAGGTGTATCTCCAAATGGCTTTGGTATTTTTTTTGATATATCACGAACTTGCTTATGCCAATCATCTTTTCTGTGATCAATTGCATAATCGGATCCAAGCTCCAATAATTTATCTAATTTATCAGGACTAGCAGTTGCAATCACAGTGCATCCAAATAATTTAGCTATTTGTATTCCATAGTTCCCAACACCGGAACCTCCACCCATAATCAAAACTAATTGGCCTGGTTGAATCTTTGCTCTTCCAACCAACATATGCCAAGATGTCAGAAGTGTCATTGAGGCCGCTGCTGCAGAATCATATGACACATTATCAGGAATTTTTACCACGTTGACTTCTGGTAAATGTGTGACCTCACAATACCCTCCCCAAAGAGGACCAGTTTCAAATCCCCAGATCTTTCTCTGTCTGCAATCATATTCTCTTCCACTAGTAC
>NZ_AHJG01000292.1:0-1182 GCF_000241145.1 Candidatus Nitrosarchaeum limnium BG20
AAATCCTATTTCAGATACTTTGATTCCGCTTTTTCCTAATGTTCTGAATTTCATTTTATTGTCTCCTTGAATTCTTTTAGTTTTGATTCAGTTTCTTTATCGCTCAAAACTGCTTTTCTAACTGGAATTTCTTCATTTATGTTTATCCAAGATTTGCAGCCCTGATACTCCGATTTTAGTGGGGTATTTACTTCAGGAATTTTGTAGACTTTTAAAAAAACTGCTTTAATGGGATTTTCTGGCTTCCAATTCTTTCTTTCATTGATGTATGAATCACTCCATATGTGAAATTTTGATAATTTCTTTATTGTTTCATCTAATGAAATATCTGCCTCCGATAATATCTCTGCATATGATGTGATTCTATTGAATCCTGCTTTTGGCGGATTTGATTTTACTTGTTCCAAATATTTATGAAATTCTGGTTTTATGTGATGATGCTCTTGATGCTCATGTGTTGGAAACAATAGAAATTTTTTTGCTTCTATTTTAAATCCTGATGCAACATCTAGTATTCCGCCTTTTCTTAATAGAACTGTTTGAACGCCATCTTCAAGTGCTGCAACTACTGTGGCCCATTCTTTTAGTGATTCCACTACCCCATACTTCCTATTAATGGAACAATGTCTTTTTTCACACAAACGATCATTGGAATGTCGTTTTTAACATATCTTGAAACTCTTGTTTCTCTTAAATCCATTATGAGATCTTGGAAATCTCTTATTTCATCTACTTCAAATGCTAACATGAAATCCTCATCATGAATTCCAAAAGAGTATGTTGTGTTTAGAATAATCTGTGGATATTTTTTACTAACTTCTATATGCTCATCCATTATTGATTGTCTTTCTTCTTTTGGTAGTAGATACCATTCTCTAGTTTTTGTAAAAGGGTATACTATTACATGCTTTTTCATCTCTGCATCTGAAACAAACCCTAGTGGTTTTCCTTTTTCTACATAGATTGATGGTCTTGTACATGATAGATATGTTCTTGATGGAATGATGTATTTCCCAAAAACAGTTGTGTATAATTTTGCTATTGCACTTTGAATCTCTTCTACTGTTTTTGCTGCAAACCAAAATAAGAAATCAGCATCATCTCTTAATCCTAATGTGGAGTATGTTCGGAATTTTATTCCTGAATTTTTTAGCACAATCTCTACTTCTTTAGCTGATTCCT
>NZ_AHJG01000291.1:0-2079 GCF_000241145.1 Candidatus Nitrosarchaeum limnium BG20
CGAATCACATCAACTTGCAATAATTTTGGCACCATCAAGTAACATGTATTCTGGTATTGTATCATACTCTGCATCTGAACCAATTCAACTAGTTGCACTCAAAGGTCCAATAGGTCCTGATGATCATCCTGCAAAGACTTGGAGTGTAGATGGTACCACTGTTTACGAACTAATTTTTGTCGACCCTGCAAATTCTATGGGAAGTTGGGAGTTTTCTGGTAACGCACTTGCAATTCACACAAAGAATCCAACACCTTTCACTGTAACTTATTCTGTTAGTGCAACATCTGAGGCTAAGTCTCCAGAACCCGTGCCAGTTCCTGAAAAGCCAGTAATGGCAATGCCTGTAGCACCACAGACTGTAACTGTCTCCATTCCACAAGGCGTATCATCACCTGGCTGTGAAACTACATCCACATGTTACTCTCCTGATTCAATAGAAATTCAAGTTGATGATACTGTAATGTGGAGTAATGATGATACTGCAGCGCACACTGTAACTAGTGGTAAAGATGTTACCCCCGATGGAATCTTTGATTCTAGTTTGTTTATGTCTGGAAATACTTTTGAATACACTTTTGATAAAACAGGAACTTATCCTTACTTTTGTATGGTTCATCCCTGGATGACTGGCCAAGTAATAGTACATGAAAAATTTAATGAAATGATATCTAACGAGATTGCTGTTGGAGAACCAAATCCATCTGCACCCGTTGAACCAGAACCAACTAATGAGCCAGCACCTGAACCGATACCATCTCCTGAGCCAACACCAGCTCCAGTACCAGAACCAACAGAGAAACGAACTGGTCCATTAGAAATTACAATAGCAACTGGTTCATCAACACCAGGATGTGATAGTACCAATGAATGCTATCTTCCTTATCAAGCTGTAATTAATTCTGGAGAATCTATAATCTGGACAAACACTGACTCTGCAGCACACACTGTAACTAGTGGAAAAGATGCAACATCTGATGGTAATTTTGATTCAGGAATGATGATTCCAAAGAATACTTGGGAGCACATGTTTGACAAACCTGGTGAATATGATTACTTTTGTATGTTGCATCCTTGGATGACAGGCAAAGTTGTTGTAAACTAATCACACAAAAGTCTGAATTTCTTTTCCTGAAATATTTTGATTTTTATTTTAATGTACTTTTAATCAAAATTTCATTTGCCCAGTAAAATCCTGTATCTCCTGAAGGCAATATGTCATATGTGTATGTTCCAGTGTATGGAAT
The DNA here is from genome assembly GCF_000241145.1 of Candidatus Nitrosarchaeum limnium BG20. NCBI lineage: Archaea > Thermoproteati > Nitrososphaerota > Nitrososphaeria > Nitrosopumilales > Nitrosopumilaceae > Nitrosarchaeum > Candidatus Nitrosarchaeum limnium. The sequence goes on from NZ_AHJG01000291.1 coordinate 1,248, forward strand.
AATTTCTATCTTCTTTATCTTTGCGCCATCCAGAATGTCTCCCGTTTGTAATTGTTCCAGAGTTTTTCCATTCACAGTTGGGTGATTTGGAGACCCATACAATTCTCTATTATCTACCAAAACAATGTGAACCATCTTGTGATCAGGCGAAACTAGAGTCTTTCCAGTTTTTAGAATTTCTACTGTTTGTTTATTTCCAGATGTATCCTGTGTGAAAACTCTCATGCCTTGATTCACATCTTTAATGTTTACGTTGCCATTAGGTGTGTCAATTACAGTGTCTTCTGAAAGACAAATTGGACATGGTCTATCATTATACTCTTTTTTTAGAAATGTTGCAGTGTTGTCATTAATTTTTAAAAGTGTCATCTCTACTGTACACCCGTTGCTTACCTTTTCTCCAATGTGCAATGTAATTGGAAATCCGCCCTCTCTTGCCACTGGATAATCCATAAAGTTCAATCCAGTTATGTGATCAGAAAATATCCCCTGGAGTAAAATAGATCCTTCTCTTTGTCCTATCTTCAAATCTATTGTATCGCTTTGCATGCTCCATCCTCGAATTAATAATACGGCAACACTTTGAGGTTTTACACAAGCAGGAGACTTGTCATTTGATTTTATTATTAATTGAAATCCTTCTTTGCATTGAATTTCATCTGCTAAAATTCCAGAATTAAACTGCTTTAGTGGTGATAGTATTGTATCTGATAATGCAATGTCTTGCGCATGAGCAGGTGATATGATTATTCCAAAAATTATCATGAAAATTAAAAGACATTTCAACATGTGATTAATGGAATGCATGCTCATAAAGTGTATGATTAAATCC
>NZ_AHJG01000290.1:0-10086 GCF_000241145.1 Candidatus Nitrosarchaeum limnium BG20
CATGCTAGAAGTCTAATAATTTTTTCTACTTCATACGCCTGAAAGGACATCTGTAATGATTTTAAGAATAAATTGTTCTTTGTTAAGATAAAAAATTAAATTCTATTTTCTAACTTTCTTAGGCTTTTCCACAACTCTTAGAAGAAAAATTATTCCAAAAACAATTGGAAGTATGCCAAAACCCCAAAACTCATAGAGAGTTAGAGGATTTGCATTGCCATAAGAAATTATGATGTTTGCAATAACTATGATTCCTACACAAACAAATCCTAAATTTACACAAATTTGTAATATCTTAGAACGTTTCATTTTTGTCATCTTTTAATTCATCGTCAGACATTGATTCCAGCAATACGTTGATTTTGTTATTCCAAGAAGTAGCCAATTTCCACATGATGAATATCATAGGTATCCATAAACCGACATAATATATCAAAAGTGATGTTTCACCAATATTGGCTGAATTAAGTACTGAACCCCATAATTCAAGAGTTAGAATTGAAAAAAAGAATACTCCAAGATTAATTGCTAATCCCACCCAAAATTTTTGGATGTGTAAATATGCCAAAGGACTCCAACTAAACAACATTCTCCAAAGTAAACTTACTTTGTGATGACTGTATTCTGTATGGGCTTTTATTGATTTAAGATAAAGAAATTTCATGTTACATAAAGTACATTTCAAAATTATTCGATTATGTTTTGTTTGTCCGTGAACAAGCAATTCATCACGTTTTTGAAAGTTTTCTTCACAATCTAGACATTCATAATTTTTTTTCTTACTAAAAAATCTCATTGTTTTTTAATATGTCTTATATAATTAAGGATTTAATCACGAAAAAAGTTAGAAAGAAGAGCTGGAATATATAGATAATAGTTTATGAAATTATTATGGTATCTACATCCAACAAAGTACTTTTGATAATGTTTGTTATTGGTGTGATATTGACGATAGCTGGCACTTTGATGATATTTTCTGATATGATCAAAGACCCCGTCAATAATTTACTTCCAATGATGCTACCTATGGTAGTTGGAGTTGTGCTGTTACTTGTTTCAGGAAGTATCGGTTTAAAAAAATTCATTAAATTCCTGTCTAATTAGTCACGAAAAGAATTTAGTCTTTCTTCTCTTTGTCTTTCTCTAGCTCATCAATTCTATTTTTTAATTTTTTAATTTCGTTATCTTGTTGTTTTTCTTTTCTCTTATTTTTTCTATATCGATAAATTACAAAAACAGTTACTCCAATAATTAATGAAGGAAGACCAAAAATTATCAAATACATCACAATATTCAGAGTGTTGAAAATTACATCTATGGCATCGAATGGAGTATGTGCAGCAAATACAAAATTTGGGATGAATAGTAAAACGAATAAAATTATAGTAATTAGTGTAATTTTCATAATTTTTCTAAATTTTTATGAACTTAAGGATTTACGAAAGCATAAAACAATTACAACACATCTCATTTTATGGAAATTAAAATTGGCTGTACTGGTTGGAGTTATGATGGTTGGTCAGGCACGTTTTACCCCAAAAGACTGGAAAAAACCAACTGGCTCAAGTACTATTCCTCAATTTTCGACATTACTGAAATAAACTCCACATACTACAAAATTCCTGATCAAAGCATTACAAAAAAATGGAATGCAGATACCCCAGATTCCTTTAGATTTACTGCAAAGTTCCCATCCATAATCACACATGAACATAGATTGAAAAATGTCCAAGAACATATCCATAAATTTTTGTCATCTCTAATTCCGATTCATCACAAGGTTCTAGCACTTGTGTTACAGCTTCCGCCTTCTTTGTCTTTTGATGAAGCAAAACCAAGACTGGAAGAACTATTTTCATTACTACCAAATGATTTCAAGTATCCAATTGAGGGAAGACACGAATCATGGTTTACAGATGAGGCAATTGACTATCTGACAGAGAAAAACCACTGTCTTGTTTGGAATGAGATTGTTGGAGTGAATAACCCATATCCAATTACTTCTGATTATGTCTATGTTAGATTAATTGGAGACCGTTCAATTCCAGAAAATCAATTTGGCAAAGTAATCATTGACAGAAAAGAGTTGATAAAAAAATGGAGTGACAAAATAAATCATCTGGAAAATAAAGTGTCACTGGCATTAGTTATGGGGAACAATCACTTTGAGGGGTTTGGCCCTGCCACTGCAAACTCTTTACGAATGAATCTTGGAATGAATGAACTGATTTGGGAATCAAAAAAACAAAAGACATTAGAGATTTAAAATAAAAAAAGAAATTATCTTGTCTAGATCGCTAGATGGAGTTTACTTTTTCTTTTTATCCAAGACAATTGCCTCCGAGATACTGCCTGAAAATACCAGATAATAAAGACAGAGTATGATTTATGCATTGACATCTGCTCAATGTATTTTACACTGGTCAATTTTCAGCTAACATGGGAATAACAAACCATACAATGATCTAATTTTATTTTAAGAGAATTAATTATTCCATGAGAGAAATTACAATAAAACTCAAAGACAAAGAGTATCTTGATTTTCAAAAAATATCAAACGAGTCAGGATTGTCCCCTGATGAAAAAATACAAGAAATCATACAATACTATCTGATAATTGAAAAAAACAGAAAGAAGTTCACCCAGTCTAGGCTAGTGCCTGAATTTTGATATTTGTGTCCTTAGAGGTAATCTTTCGGGCATGGTTCTCGCACACCCTCATGATTTCCTTGCAAAATGGCTTTTTTGAATCAGACTCAAAGTAATAGTACATCAGTTTGACATACCCTTCAGCGTTACATCCTATGATATTGCAAATCAAAGAAAAAACCTCTCAAGTCTGACCAGATAGGCGATGTGCCATAGACATTTCCTACGATACCAATGATCATGGAGGATTCTACATTCATCAAACCTGAGAGCCCTCCTGCAATGGCTACAAAGTAACAGCAAGGGAATTGAATTTGGATAGTTTTGAATTAAAGACGAAGGTTATTGTGAAAAACTATAGAACAACAAACAGCGTTAATGAGTTTTATTAAATTAATTAGATACACTAATGTCTTCATATTCAATATCTGAACCATATGCTTGAAGTCAAATAATATTTCCTTCTTCACATGCCTAGGTTTTACGAATAGTCAAATAAAATAATGAACCATCATTAGTAAAATTACAATGTTTTAAAATTTTATCGATCACAAGTAGTAAATAATTTAAGCAATTATGCCGTAATAACAATCCCATGAGCACTCTGTTTAAAGATGTAGGGTGGTATAATATCGATGATGCATTATCTCAATTCTCAAAACCAGATGAAAAATTTGAGATACTGTGTCTTCCTGGACAAGACAGTCCATATAATCACGAAATGAAAAATAACGTGAGTGGTAGTTATAGACACTACATGAGAAATTTGAATAAAGAAATTAATCTATTAACAGTTTCCCCACAAAGTGAAACTGATCTAAATGGTTGTAAAAAAGCTCTCATATTGGCTCTTAATTTGAATGCCTCTTCTGTGATTATATCTTCGAACACTGTATCTGAATTTACTCCACTATTTGAAGAGCTTAAAGAAAATGGAGTCTATATTGGAATAATTACTGATCCAAATACTGATTCAAATGATCTTGCAGATAACGCAGTTGGATTTTCTCAGGAAAATGTTCATGCACAAACGATTGAAAAATTACTCCAACGACCGAATTTAGATTCTAAAAAACTTAGAATTGCATATTTCCCTGGACCAAAATCTAATAACTTTACTCTGAAAAGAATATCTGGATTTTATGATCTCTTAAAGAAATTTAAGATATCTGAGGAACAGGTATGCATCTATCCTGGTGGTAATTTTTCTCCCAACGAAACTCATGATTTAGCAGAAAAAGTAGTTGCAGAGAATAAATTAGATGAAAACTTTGTGGCTATTTTTCAAAATGATGGAATGTTGTTAGGATTCAAAACATATCTTTCTGAAAATGGGATTTTGCAAAACTTTCCAATGATTGGAGTTGATGGTATCGATGAAGTAAAGAAAAAAATCAGTGAAAATGAAAAAATTGCAACCAGTAATGTAAACGTCCAAAAAAATTGCTGAAACGTCTGTACTGAATCGTTTAAGATCAAAATTCGGTTCAAAAAAATCAATAATGAAATCAAATACAATTAATTCTGATTTACTTATTTCCAATTCGTTTATCGACGTTTGATTATCTTCATAGGTATGAATGGTGTAACTTTATTCTGAACGGATTTAATAAAAATCACCTCATGAATGTTTTGAGAATCCATAAAAGTAAATGGAATTTACTAGTTTTATGAATGAATATACATTGACATCAATAGGAATTGAAGACGCTACTAATCTATACAATGAAATGTTATCTGAAAATCATTTTGTGGGATTTGGTAATTCTTGGAAGTATTGGGTAAGACATCGTAATATAACTAAAAATCTAATTACTATATGTGGAATTGAAATACCATTTCATAAAGTAGGTAATAAAATATGTGTAAATAAGCAAGAATTAATTAAAAAAATACAAGATGATATCAAGAAAAAAATTGAGATAAAAAATGGTCCTATTGAAGTAAAAGGAACTGTGATTGGTGATTTTGTAGAATTATCTCGATGGGATAGTGGGATGATTGGGTCATACTATATTTGTAGAAAATGTAAATCTGTTGCAAATATGATAGATAAAAAACTTAAATGTAGTGCCTGCCCTAATCCCTCTCTACTCTGATTATGTTAGATTGCTTGCTTTATTATTTTCATACCTAGTCTTTACCAGATCATTTTTCTAGAACTAGATAGGAGTAAATGGGTTGAAGTTTAACGAATTAGTAAATTTTATACAAAATAAAATGAAAATGGAGCAAGAACATAACTATCAGCCTGTGTTCATTAGAACATTACTTCAAAATTCTGGAACTGCAACCAAAGCCCAAATAAAACAAGCACTAATTGAGGCCAATCCTGATATTGATATTGCTAAAAATTCACATCTTACAGCACGAGATACTCTTCTAAAACATAATATCATTGCAGATAATGATGATTCGTATTCTCTAATTGATTATGATGATCTAACTATTGAAGATAGAAACAAACTTGTAAATTTATGCACTGATAAAATTTCCGAAGCTGCAACTTATGCATCTAAAATCTCTAGAAGATTAGTTTTATTTTCTGTTTCAGGTGATGCATCTTTTGAACACTTTAAAGATACAATGCAAAAAGATATCGATACAACAAAACTATCTGAAACAAAAATGAAGCAATTTTCAAGAATTCGTGCTTGGGGTGCAATTCCTAATAAATGGGCACTTTCTAAATGGTCGAAACTCAAACAAGGAGATATTTTATTATTTTATAGAGATAAACAATACATTACCAGTGCAGTTTTAGAAGGAACTGAACAAAATAATGTAGTTGCAAAAGAAATGTGGGGAACAAAACCTGATTCTGATATAACTTGGGAATTAATTATGTATATGAAGTCAGAATCTGTAAAAACTGCAAATGTTGATTACCAAAAGTTAAACAAGTTTCTAAATTACAAAGAAAATTTTATGCCCACTAGAACACTTGATTTTACTTTGGTTAGAGCTGATACTACAAAAGATCTTGAAAGAAGACATAGTACTTTAGAAAATGCATTGTCTTCAATTGGATTTGATTTTGGTAAAATAGTTACTATTGCTCAAGATTCATCTTCTCCTGGATGTGATAAAACACATTCTTGTTTTATTCCTGAAGAATTACATGTCAAAAAAGGTGATATTGTAACTTGGATCAATACTGATAACGCTGCACACACAATAACAAGTGGTACTGTTTCGGATGGTCCTGATGGTAAATTTGATAGCAGTTTAATGGTCTCTCGTGCCCAATTTATGTACAAATTTGATGAATCTGGAGAACACCCATATCATTGTATGGTCCATCCTTGGATGGTAGGAAAAATTATGGTAGATAAACAAACTACAGAATCTGAAAACTATCTTTTACTTAGACATAATCTCACACGTGATAATCCATGGAGTGATGAATTTGGAAAATCATATCATTATGGACGAATAGCAAATTATACAAAACTTACATCTGGTTCTAAGGTAGTTTGGAATGATAGACAAGATGGAAAATATTTATTCTTAGGATATGGTGAAGTTGGAAATATCAAAGAAGAACATATACGTGAAGATCTATATGCTGAAATGAAAATTTTTGAAAAATTTGATCCTCCAAAAATTGCAACAGAAGAACTTCAAGGTAAAATTACAACTTTGCCTAATTTTAATAATCAACATTCTATCTTACCAATTACTAAAGAAATTTATGATGAAATTGTTTATGGTAGAGTATCTGATAAACCACACATGAAAACTTTTGAAGATGAACCGTTACCAGTTCCTACTCCTGAAGATTTGAAAAATGGATATGAGAAAATCACTGATGAATTACTTGTACCTGAATCTAAAGTAATTGAAATTGTAACTGCTTTAGCAAGTGGAAGACACGTATTACTTGCTGGACCAATTGGTACAGGAAAAACTAGATTGGCACAAATAATCCCCAAAGTATTTTGGGAAAGTATTGGGGGATATTATTCTGAAGATTACACTGCAACTGCTGATTGGAGTACGCAAGATGTTATTGCTGGAATTTTTCCAAAGATGTCCAATGAAAAACCGCTTTATGAAATTCAAAATGGTTGTGTAGTTGAAACTGTAGCAAAAAATTGGGAAAACGGTATAAATGGTGGAAATAGAAGTTATTCAAATCCAACACCTTCTGCATCACGTGGAACTTGGTTAATTATTGATGAATTCAATCGGGCGGATATTGACAAGGCATTTGGTCAATTATTCACTGCATTAAGAACAAGATCTTTGAAAATACCTACTGATCAAAAGGGACTTTCATACAAACACCTCAAAATTCCGGAAGATTATAGAATTATAGGCACATTAAATACTGCAGATAAGCACTTTTTATTTCAATTATCTGATGCATTAAAAAGTAGATTTGCGTATATTGAAATTGATATTCCATCAAGGAATGAATTTGAAAAAGAAATCTATTATGCTATGAAAAATGCAATTGAAGAATTAGGAGGAGATGATTATGAATCTTTGATTGCCTTTGATCATGATAATAAAAAAATTGATAAAGAAAATTCTAATGAAGACTTTTACAATAGAGTTCTTCAAGCTTATTTGTTTCTTGATCTAGTTCGTATCTTTAAAAAACTTGGAACTGCAATCTTAAAATTGATTTATCAAAATCTGTTAGTTGGAACAAAAATTACTGGTGATTCTAAACTAGCACTAGATAATTCGCTTAATTCAACACTAATTCCACAATTAGAAAATCTATCTCGTTCTGCACTTGGTTCAATTCAAGCTTTATACTCTAAAGATATTACAGAGTTTTTCAAAAATGCATACAAAAATCCAAACAGACAAAGTTATTCTGATGATTTTGCTAAAGTACTCAATTATCTAAAAATTACAAATGCAGAAAGACTATCTAATGAATTCTCAAATGGTACATTACAGGTAGATAATGTTTCAACTTGGACTCCAATTAAAACTACACACGAAAGTAAAAAGAACGAATTTGAACAAGAATTACTTCAATTAAATCAATCTATGAATGAGATAATTAATTCTGTAATAATATAGATATGTTTGAAAAAGAAATTCAACAAGAAATTAAATTTCTAAATAATCCAAATAATGGAAACATAAAACAATCTGTTTTGGCAGATGATTTTTTTCTTGATCTTCCTCAATACCATGAACTCAAAAAGAAATTCCGTGAGACCGAATATTACAGTAGACATTGGAAATGGCATCAACTTGTAAGGCTGGTTTTAGAACCTCAGCAGACACGACAATATATGTATGATAGACTTTTGAGCCTACTTCTTAAGCATAGGCGGTCATACGATGAATATTTTATTCTCAAAACTCAGGAAGGAATACATCAACTGCCAAATCCATTAGCTGATCTAAATAGACTTGAAATATTATATGAGAGATATTTTCAGATTTACCTAGATATTAAAAATAAAATTCATTTCGATTATCCAAAAAAAGAGTACAAAGGTCCTACAATTCGTGGTGCAATAAATTGGAATAACACCATTCAAAATTCTTCTACTGAATTTCCAATAGAATTCGTATCTTCTATTAGACAAAAAGAATTTGAAACATCTGAAAATATTTTGTTGATTTTATGTGCCGAATGGTTATTTCGAGAATCAAGTAGATTATTACAAATTGATTTCAAAGAACCCATATCTGAGTATAATAGAAGTCTTCTAAGTGAAATATCTCAAAAAACACAAATGATTTTACATGATTTTCCATTCAAATCAATTCTTAATGAATCGAAACGATATTGGAATTTATCCTCCTCTGATCCTCGAATCAAACAATTAGAACAAAAAACAAAACAAAGGATTAATCAAAGATTAGTGAGAAATTCTAATTATGTGAAGATATTAGAATGGATTGATGACTTTAGGAGTTTGGATATTTCTAGAGTGACTGACTCTACTCCTACTAGACATATCTTAGATTCACTTGAAAATGTAGATACTGTATATGAGGCTTGGATATTTTTGGAATTTGTAGAATTTTTACATGAAAAAGGCTTATTGATTAATCTAAAACTTGGTGATAAAGCACACTGTCAATTTGAATATCGTGGATTAATTGTTACTTTTTGGTATGAAAAATCATTTTCACAGAAAGAAGGACATGCGTGGATATTATTACATGTTCCAGACTTCACAGCAATGGTTAATGATGAAATTTTAGCGATATTTGATGCAAAAAATTATTCAAATACTGGTTATTATTCAGAGTCCCAAAACAAGATGTTGGCATACATGAATAATTTAGATACTAGCTTTGGGGCTTTAATTTATCCAAATTATCCAAAAAATTGGGATGACTTTACTAGAGATGAAAGAATGCAACAATTAGTCTTGTTTTTAGACACAAAAAATTCTGAAGCAACTAACAACGAGATTAAAAATCATGCACGAAAACTAGTTGATTTAGCTTGGATTGATTTGCCTAAAGAATACCAAACTATTGCAGAACCTGTGGCATTTCGTAAATTTGAGCATCCTATACCTGGAAAGAAAGCAAGATTCCACTTTGAACAATCTTTGTCTTTGATTAGAATGCCCCCTGAACAATCAGAGATAGCAATTAATCTCAAAAATCAATCTCTTCAGGAAATATTCAAAGCAATTGTTTCTAGAATACCTTTAATTGCTTAACTGATAAACCATTGATGGGTTTTGTATTTGCATTTGTTTTGGATATGTTTTAATGCTATTTTTATAAAAGAAAGTTTCTGACTTCAACAAACGACTGTCTTATTTTTGAAGTAGAGTTTGGTGTTATTTTTTTATCTTTGATGAATTGATTTGTAAGAAAAATTATATCTCTATCAACAACATCGCTGGATTTGTGTAAAAACATATGTTCACCTTGAATTTTTATAGTTTCTTTTATCCCACCATTATATGTTGCAGCTATTATACAAAACGCTAGATGATTGTATCTGTATACATATTCTTCTAATCTACTGATTTTCTCTTCAATAGCTTTTCCAAACATAATAAACAGCGTTGTATCTCGTATAACCACAATATTCAAATGATTTTTTGGTAATTGTTCTTGTTCTTTGTCAATTTTTGTACCTAATCTATAAATTTCATCTACATCATATGATGGTCCTTCTAAAAGTGAATGAACATCATGCAATTCCCCCCAATTCTTTAACATGTTCAGTTTATCATCCATTGCAAAAGCAAATTTAACTCCATTTCCTATAAATTCTTCAAAACCATTTGTTCTACATTTATCTATACATTGAATAATTTTTGAAATGATCAATTCAAGACTTGGTTTGGAAAGAGACTTATCAATTTTACCAAGACAGTTGATTTGTTTTTTTGGATCCTTGAATCTATTTTGGAATAGCACTTTTGAAATTTCATCAAAAGTAGTGTTTGATTCTTTGGCTTGTACACTTGGAGTAAGTTCTGTAATTTC
>NZ_AHJG01000289.1:0-1288 GCF_000241145.1 Candidatus Nitrosarchaeum limnium BG20
GAGATTTTTGAGCATTAACGACTTTTTCAAAAATCCCGTCATGTTTTTTCTGCAATTTTTCTGTAATTCCTTCTAATTTAGTAATTTGAAATTGTAATTTTCTTTGTGCTTCTTCGATTTTTGTTTTTAATGGAATATCTGGTTTTACTTTCCCCATTACTCGTTGAGAAATGCTTTCTCCCGCTGCTTTATTCCATGAATTACTTATCAAATCTTTATTTCCTCATTAATGATGTGTAATTTTGTTTTAAATGAATTTGTCCCTAGTCTATGTGTAACCGCGGTAACAAGGGGGTTTGGTGACATCAATTTTCTAGTGTTAGAAAGGATGAAGTATGGTTTTTGTATACACTTAGAAAGAATATTATTTTTTAAATAATCTAAAATAAGAAATAGGTATTCTTTTTTTATTATATATTTGATACACATTATTTTCGGTATTTGCTTAATTGTCATCCATTCCATTTTTATCTAGGCAAAAATAATTTTTGGTATGAACAAACGCTTTATTTTAGTAGGTATTGTTTTAGGAATTATTGTAACTATTGCTGTCATAATCGGATCTCCTGCTATTGGCGGATTTGATATGTTGAGATAATTACTAATTTTTGATTTTTAAGTAATCATTATTAAAAATAAGCCATACTTTATTACTTGAGAAAATATCTTTTTGTTGTTGAAAAAAGTAGTTGTAGTTGATGATGATGAAGATAACCGTAATGCTATGACTGACATTCTACAATTCAAAGGAGTATCTGTCGTTGCAACTGCAGTAAACGGTTCAGATGCTGTTGAAAAGTTTTCCAAATACGCCCCTGACGTTGTATTGATGGATATAATGATGCCTGATTTTGATGGGTTTTATGGAATTATGAATATCAAAAATATTAATTCTGATGCCAAAATAATTGCAGTGACAGCTGATCAAAGTGATGAAACAATACAAAAACTTAGAGACATTAAACATGAATTAATTATTTACAAACCTTTTGATGTTAATGTTTTAGTGCAAATGATTAATGACTAGATGTTTAGTCGTTACATGTCAATTACACTAAATAATTTTCATACTTTTTGTTTCTACATTCCACACGATTTTGATAATTTAGAACAAATCTCTTATTTGCTGATTTATTTGAATTCATATTTTAAATTTTTTAGATGCACGTTCAAAAACATTCAATGTTTCATCAATGTTGTTTTTTGATAACCACGCAGTGACTGAAATTCTCAATCTTGCTTTATTTTTTGGTACCGTTGGGTATCTAATGGGCTGCGCAAATACACC
>NZ_AHJG01000288.1:0-18551 GCF_000241145.1 Candidatus Nitrosarchaeum limnium BG20
CAAAATAATTCTGATGCTGAAATTATGATATCTGATAAATCTGATTATTCTTTTCATATTGGATTAATCGTAGGAATTGGTGTTGGAATTGCGATCGGGATTGTTTTATTTTTAATTCTTAGACAAAAACCCAACATGTAATTGAATAAGGTTTATAAGCAATTTGGCGGGTACGACAGCTTGAATGTCTGAGCAGGGGACAAAAAAATCTGGAGGATTATCTAGAAGAGATTTTCTAAAATTAATGGGGGCTGCAGGCACTGGCTTGGCATTTGCTCCTTTTGTTCCATTTGGTAACTATATGCCAAACCCTTCTCAAGCTTCCCTTGAAAAAGTTAAAGTTATTTTGCCTGATGGAACTCAGGCTAACGTCAAAACATTTCCTATTAATCATTCTGAAGTCATAACATATCCTAGTACGGGTGATCCTGCACTTGATGCAGAAGCATTTAGAAAATGGCAATTCATTAGATTACCAAAAGAATTTGGTGGTGACAAAGAAGATGTGTCCTCATTTAGAGCATATAGTATGGTTTGTCTTCATCTTTGGTGTTTATGGAAATACTGGCCTGAAGAAGGACGAAAGAGAGGAGAATGTCCTTGTCATGGAAGTATGTATGACGCTAGAACTGGACTGGCATTTGCAGGGCCAGCATCATTGCAAGCTGCACCATCAAATGCTTTGGCACAATTAACTTTTGAAGAAGATGCAGATGGCTTTTTATGGATTCATCCACCTACATGGGGTGTGAATCAAAATGGAGTAATAGGATATGGCCGTTTCGTTAAGTAGACGTACTGGCGCTGTCGCCTTTTTCTACTGGCTCTGGGATGGACTAGACAGAACAATCTTTACTGCAATTAAATTTTCATTTCCTGCAAGATTTGTGAGTCCATTTGGATTTTTGGGAATGCTTACATTTGTTGTGTTTGTGATACTTGGAATTTCTGGCGCTTTGCTAATGTTTTACTATCAACCAATGTTGGATAGAGCATGGGATAGTGTACAATTTATCAATGACGAAGTTCCATTTGGTTTTCACATAAGAAACATTCACTATCATGGTTCCAACGCAATGGTTCTCTTGGCAATCTTACACATGTACTATCAATACTTTAGTGGAAGATACAAAATTAGAAATGAAATCCTTTGGGCCACCGGTGTTATACTTGGAACAGTTACAATTCTAGAAGCATTTACTGGTTATGATGTCATATTTAGTGAAAGAGCAGAACTTGCAATTAGTATTGCTGCATCGCTTACAACTTCAATTCCTGTAGCTGGTCCTACAATTCGTGATGCGATGTTTGGAAGTGGGTTTTCAGACTTTGTATTGAGATTTTATGCTCAACATGTATTTCTTTTACCTCTAGTAATGCTTGGATTAATGGCTGTTCACTTTCCACGATTCTTGGTATTTGATGTACCAATGGTTATGGCAATTGGTGGCGCCATTTTACTCACTGGTGGTGTATTTCCAATTGATATGGGATTCAAGTTTGAACCCACTGTGCCGCCTGGAATCACCGTCCCCGAATGGTATCTTACAGGACTTTATGCATTTTTGAGAACTCAATATGACAAGTTTGTAACTGGTGTATTATGGCCTGGACTATTCATTGCGTCATTCTTGTTAATTCCATTTATCGATAGATACAAGAAATTCTCTTGGAAAGATCGTCCAATAATCACTGCATTTGGAATTACTGGACTTGCCCAAATCATGGTTACCACATACTGGGGATTCTACATTCCATCTGATACTACAATTCCTCTTGTACAACGTTTGGTAATTGATCCAGTATTTCTTTACACGGTAATGATATTGTTAGTTCCATTAGGATTTGGATTTTCATACATGATGATTAAACTTGCAAAAGAGTCTGAACGAAAAGCTAAACTTGCAAAAGAAAAAGGTCCAAAGAAAGTTGCAACTATCAATCTTTCCCAAAAATGGATTAATTGGATTATTGTTGGCTTATTGGCATTTCAGGTATTCTTAAACATTGCAGCTTATAATGCCGCCTTGTCGGGATTCAAAAATATTTCTCTATTCTTCATAGGAATTATTCTTATAGTGTTTGCTGGATTTTTCCATGTATACAGATATGGATTAAACCAAGCCAAGAATGCACCACCTCCACCACCTGTACCTATTCATGAAGACAAACCAAAGGAGCTTGCAGAACCACAATTATCTGCAAATAAAGGAAAACTTCCAGAAGGTAAATCTGTGGATGATGGCAAGAAAGAACCAAAAGAAATTGCACCACAAATTACTTCATCAAAAGTTCAAGCTGATTTAGGCGTTGGTGCTAAGAGTAATGAACTTGGTTCTTCCGATCTAAAAAAACTCTAGTCTTTTAAAATTCTAAAAAAGCTTTATAAGAACTCCAAAGACCTACAAAAATCGTTGAGTGCAACGATAAGTCATGCATATGGAATAGGTGTAATGGCAATTATTATTGGCTCATCCATTGGAGTTGTTTACTACACGTCATTTTATCTTCCAGAATCTTTGGCAAAACCTCAGGTAGATGAACATGTTCTTCATCCTGTTAAAATCTACAGTCATTGAAATGATTCTAGGTTCTTCAAGTCCTGAACAACAAGATAACTTTGTACCAAAACTAGTCAACATTCAGTTAGGAATTGACAATCATATAATTTGGACTAACAAAGATTCAACTCCGCATACAGTAACACCTGATGATGAATCTTTGGAAGACTCATACAGTGGTAAGTTTGGTTCTCCTGGAGTGGTAAAACCTGGTGAAACCTATGAATTTACATTCACTGAACCCATTACATTCTCATATCATTGTGCACCACATCCATGGATGACAGGAAAATTAGAAATTACAGAAGCTAGATTCTAGATAGAATATTTTGCAAATATTATCTTACTTTCAATTTCTTTGTGCTGCTCAATTATTGATGCTCTAAATTTTACTTCATGTACTTGTTTTGGCTCAAAACTAATAAGAGCTGTAAACTCTGCCTTGTTTTCTGGCATTACATCTTTGTTTATGAATAATCTTGCAACATTTTGAGATATTTTTTTCCCATTATATGACTTGTAAATAATATGTTCATTTGAATCTAAAATCTGTGTATTAATTACAACTCCGTCATATCTTCCAGGATATGATACTGTGATTGTTCCTTTGATTTCAGAATTTGGATGAATCTCATTAGGCTCCAAATTAAATTCAATATCTTTCACGTTAACAACACATTCCTGTCAGAATAAATAATTTTGTTAAAACGGGCCGGAAGGGCTTCGATCCCTTGACCACTGGATTAGAAGTCCAGCACTCTATCCAAGCTGAGCTACCAGCCCAAAAATCTGAAAACTCATTGTCATTTTAAGGGTTTACAACCATTTTTTCTGATAATTTTCTCTTTCCATTTTAAATAAAAACTGCTGTGCATATCCTGCATAAGGTCCAAAATAGTTTACAATTTTTTCATGCAATATATCATATTGTTTTTCTGTAATTGATTTTGTCCTCAATTCAAATTTTTCTAAATAATATTTTCCTAAAATTCTAATCATCCATCTATCTAATGGAAATGCTTCTAATTTATCAAGTGAAAATAACAAAATACAATCTGCAACTTTATTTCCTATTCCAGGAGTAGTGAGAATCACCTTTTTTGCATCTTGATAATTGGATTTTTTCATATATTCAAAATCTATTTGTTCTGACTCTACCATTTTTGCTGCATCTATAATGAATTTTGCTCTATATCCAACACCACAATTTTGAATTTCTTGGATAGATGCATCTGCAATTTTTTTTGGTTCTGGAAACAAGTAAAACTCTTTATCGTCAAATTCAACTTTTTTTTCCAAATTGGATAGAAATATTTTCAAGACTGGATTTAATTTTTTGAATGTTTGAATTAGAAGAGACGATAAATGATATAAAACATTGAAAAGGATCTTGTCGTAGTAGTCTTAGCCCAAGATATTTTTTTACAGCGATTTTTGTTGTTTTATCTTTTGAAATGGATTTGATTATTTTTTCTATATTGTCACCAGTCCTAAAAAAGTCATATTTTTTATTTGAATAAGTTGTAATTTTCCCTGAATCATTTATTTTTAAAACATCTTGTCCATTAATACCATACCAAAACTCTTTATGTTTTTTCCAAAGAAATACTTGACCGCTGTTGATTGTATTTTCTAAATTAATTGAATCATACTCTATCATTTCAGATGGATACTACTTCGTTCACATCTGGTGCATGAGCATCTAGGCCAAACTTTTCGTGAATCTCTTGGGCAAACTTCTTACATGACTCCATGTCTCCATGAACCGTTAAAACTTTGGGATTGCCTTTGATTTTGTTTACTACTTCAAAGAGCTCATTTCTATCTGCATGTCCAGAAAATTCAAATTGTTTTACCTCAGCTGCAACATTAAGATCTTTTCCTCTAGTTGATACCTTTCCTGTATCGAGTAATTTTCTTCCAGGAGTTCCTTCTCCTTGATATGAGACAAGAGCTATGCCGTTATTTTTATTAAATGAAAGTTCTTGTAAATAATAAGTTGCATTTCCACCCACAAGCATTCCAGCTGGAGAGATTACTACACATGGTTCCTCTATTGCATGTTTCTTTTTTCATGATCCCTTACTGCAACCGCTTCATTGATAGCATCTGCAAATACTTTTGGGTCTCTTAAATAATTTGGATGATTAAACATTATTTCATTTACTTTTAGTGCCATACCATCCATGATAATTTTATGTTTGAAATTAGAACTTCTTAGAATACATGCCATTTCTTGAGAACGTTCAACTGAAAAAGATGGAATGAATAACACTCCTTTTCTGTCCATTACTTCATTTGCAAACTCAATTAACTCTCGTTCTGATTCTTTTCTTGGTTTTTGTTCAGTTTGAGAATATGTACTTTCAATAATTAATAGATCAATGTCTCCAACATCCAAATCTGCCTCACGAAGCATTCTAGACCCATTAGTTTTGATATCACCTGTATAGAAAAGACGCTTTTTTTGCGATTCTACTAGAACAGAACCACCTCCTACCACATGTCCTGTCTCTCTTAACTCAAAAGTTGCATTGCCCTTAGTGACTTTTTCTCTAAATCCAATCTCTTTTGCATTTCGCATCATGTTGTTTAGTTCAGGCAATCCAAATGGTTGTGCATCTTTTGTGATCTTTAGCATATCTTCAATAAGTAATCTTGTTAAATCAAAAGTTGGTGGGGTAGCATAAACATCAGTATTTCCACTTACAAACAGAGATGGTACATTTCCTGAGTGATCTAAATGTGCATGAGTAATAATAATTGCATCAAGATCTTTTGGCTTTACATGCAATGGATACTCTGGTGGAGAACCACGTTTTCCAAACAATACCCCATAATCTAATAATAGATTCGTTCCATCACAATTTACCAAAAATCCTGATCGCCCAACTTCGTTGGCAGCTCCTAAAACTTTAATCTCCAAGAAATAAATTAATTTTATCTCTACGTTAAAACCTTCTTAGAACAAATCCGATCATTATGCATATCATAGAATCTACAAAAGCTTTAATTAGTGTAAGCTAAGGATCGATCTTCATGGGAAGAAGCTTTCAAGAATGGTTAAAACAACAAGATCAAGCAGTAGTTGCTAAAACACGTGCAGGCGACGAAGCAAACAAACCACTTCTTAACCAACTTAACTGGATCTGGGTTAACAATCTGATGAAACAGAGAGCCGACCTAAATCCATCTTCAGCTGAATTACTTGACTGGGTTACATCTGGTCAAATTGATGCAATGAGAAAATAAACGTGTTAAACACGTTATCTTTTTGTTTTTTATTCGTTTCCTAATGTTTCTTGCTAGATAATTTTTTGAATATTGTAGTTTTTTCTTCCGATCATTTTCATAACAGGGTTATGGTTTTTGATTATGGTTTAAATAGGAACCAATCACTAATGAAATTGTAATGCCAATAGCAATACTTCCAGACATTGATGAACAAAGATGTATCGGATGTGCACTATGTGTAGAAATCTGTACAACTCTTGGTCCCGATGTCCTTAGAGTTAAACCTGTTGAAGGCTGGAAGAGAGGTAAAGCATTTGTATTTTATCCAGAAAGATGTATTTCTGATGGTGCATGCATCGGTGTATGCCCAACAAAATCAATCTTTTGGATGAGACCAATGAATTACACCGCTGGACAACCAGTACCTCTTCACAAAAACGGTATCTTCATCAAAGGTTGGGCAGAAGACGCTGCACTATAAGCAGAATCTTTTAGCACACACTTTTTTCTTATTTTTAATTAAACAAAAGATTTTTTCTTGATTCCTTTTGGAATGTTCTTCATAAAATAATTCAAAAAATTATCTGACTTGTCATAATATACTTGCGAAAATTGATTATTTTTAAAAAACTTGGCAAATGTATTTTCAAAGATTGGAAAATCATTAGGTTTGAAATTCAATCTTGAGCTTTCATGATGTGCTGCAGGAAAAATATCTGAAATTTCCAACGGAATCAATCCTAAATGTGGACTATACTGGCAAACTTGAATTGATTCTATATCTTTGAATTTTCGTTTTAGTGAAGAATATTCATGAGATAGATATGCTGGTTTTGTATTGGATTCTTTGGTTATAATCAAAGTTTTTTTCTTTGACTTGAAATTTCTAACCATTTTATGATATGATATGATCTCAGGACGATACTGATCTTCTTTTTCATACAGAAAGATTGCCTTTTCTTTGAATTTTGGCGTCGCTACCTCAAGATAATCGGAGTTTTCTGTTAGGACACTAATCATTTCAAATAATTTTGGATGTGCCCTCGCTTTTTTTAATACATATTCCCATAATCTTCCTTCGTGAATTGCTTGTTTTACTTTGTCTACCTCAAGTTTTATTGCATATAGGTTGTGTAGTGCAATTTCATTAATTTTCTCATTTGACTCCAGTTGCCTTAATTCATCAGGTGTATACTTTGAGCATACCTCACAATTACATGGAAATACTGAAATTTCTTCAAGATTTCTTGTACCGTCATCTGTGATGTATCTTCCTTGTTTAGCATATAGCATGTAAGATGCAGAATCAAATGTATCGCATCCCAGGGCTACTGCAAATGGTATGGTTAATGGATGACCTGCGCCAAAAAGATGTAATGGAATAGAGTATGGTATCTGTTTTTTTGCAGCAATTATCATCTGCGCTAATAATTTGTATTCATATGATTCCATGAATTCTACTGGACTTCCCAACGCCAACATTTGAAAACCCATATCAACTAAACTCTTTGTAGATTTTGCAACAAGATCAAAATGTTCTCCGCCTTGAATCGGGCCTATCCAAATCTGACCGTTATCATCTCTATCCTCAAATGTTTTCTTTGATACCTTTAGAGTATGATTAACATATGATTCAGCTTTTTTCCATGGTAATCCATAACCTGTTGGTTTGTCCAATGGAATTGCAAAATCTGTAAGAATTTTTTTCTCAAAATCTGCCATCTCTGGAGGTAAAACTTTGACATCACCATATTCCAATACTTGATATCCTCCAGAATCAGTCATTATAGCTCCATCAAAATCAATTATCTTATGGATTCCTTTTTTTTCAGCCTCATCACCATAATTATTTCTGGTAATGTATGCATTAGTAATTACTAGATCAAAACCAATCTCTCTTATCTTCTTAGATGGAATTGTTTGTTTTACAGGATGAATTACTGGAACATAAGCGGGAGTTTCTATTTTTCCATGATTGGTATGAATTATTCCAATTCGTCCAGCCAAATCACTTTTTAAAATTTCAAACAAGTCATTACCTCTCAAATAGAGCTTTATTTAATCAATAAGCAAAAAATTTTTTCAAATCGTTACGTTTTGAAACTAAATCAAGCCAATCTACCTCTTCATTTGAGTTTTTTCCATTAATAATGCTTAATACTTTTTTTAGAACTTCTGAAATACTTTTTCCTGTAACATCAACTTGAGATACTTTTACACCAAATTGATTAATTGAATCATGTGCTATAACTCCTAAAATTTCGCTTCCTGCATTATCTCGTGTTTTCTCATCTGAATATTCTCTTTTTTTATACACTGAAATCAAATCGTATGGATTTCTTCTTAATACAATCACTTTGTTAATTTTATCCGATGAAATCACATATGGTGCTAAATGCCCTACAATCAAACTAGGACTAGAAATTTTTTCTTTTATTATTTTCTTTAACTTTGATACATCTACATCATTTGTATCATCGTTCTCTTCAAATAATTCTGCATCTTTAGCAATACTGTTTATATCAATTATTGGTAATTTCAATTGTTTTGAAATCTCTTTTACTATCGAATGTTTTCCTACTCCTGGATTCCCTGTGATTACTATTGACATATTATAAAACCACCATAAATCAAATTAAACAATCTCTGCAATACTAATAAGTACAATAGTATTTTTGTGTGTATTGCAAATAGGTTTACTGGGAAAAGCAAATGTTGGCAAGTCTACTTTTTTCTCGGCTGCAACTGAAACACCTGTACCTATAGGTAATTTCCCATTTACTACAATTCAACCCAATGTGGGTGTTGCATATGTAAAATCTGATTGTGCTTGCAAACACTTTGCGATCAAACATCAAAATCCATTATGTGTAAATGGAACTCGATTCATACCTGTTAAACTAATTGATGTTGCAGGATTAGTTCCTGGAGCACATGAAGGAAAAGGTTTAGGGAATCGATTTTTAGATGATGCAAGACAGGCAGAAGTCTTGATACATGTAGTTGATATCGCTGGAACCACTGACATTCAAGGACATCCTGTACCTATAGGCACTCATAATCCTCTTGAAGACGTAGAATTTGTTCAAGATGAATTTGATCAGTGGTTCATAGATATTCTTCGTAGAGAATGGGAAAAATTAACTAAAGAGATTGAACAAAAAAGAACAAAACTAACTGATGGAATAGCAAAAAGATTTACTGGCTTGGGAATCAAAGATTATCAAGTACAAGATGTATTGCATAAACTAGAGTTATCGTCAAAAAATCCAAAAGAATGGACAGATTCTGACATTCAAACTTTTGTAAAAGAACTAAGAAAAAATACCAAACCTATTCTTATTGCGGCAAATAAGGCAGATCTTTGCAAAGATCTTGAAATAATTAAAAAAATTTCTGATACAATTGTGATTCCTTGTAGCGCTGAAACTGAATTATTGCTAAGAAAAGCCTCAAAGGCTGGGCTTGTAAATTACAAATCTGGAGATGAGGGGTTCTCTGTAATGGAAAATAAAGAAATTCTGCCAGAACAAAAAAAAGCACTAGATTTGGTAAATACCGTTCTTTCAAAAATTCAGTCTACCGGAATTCAAAAGATTTTAAATATCGCTGTATTTGATTTACTAAAATTTATTGTTGTTTTTCCTGTTGAAGATGAAACAAAACTGACAAACAAAAATGGTGATGTATTACCGGATGCAAAATTATTACCCGCAGACTCTACTGCAAAAGACTT
Source organism: Candidatus Nitrosarchaeum limnium BG20 (assembly GCF_000241145.1). Lineage (NCBI taxonomy): Archaea > Thermoproteati > Nitrososphaerota > Nitrososphaeria > Nitrosopumilales > Nitrosopumilaceae > Nitrosarchaeum > Candidatus Nitrosarchaeum limnium. Next base: position 9,532 of record NZ_AHJG01000288.1, read on the forward strand.
GGCTGGGTTAATCCATGCAGATATTGCAAAGGGATTCTTACATGCAATTGATTGTAAAACAAAACAAAGAATCGGGGCTGATCACAAATTAAAAAATGGCGATGTGATTAAAATTGTTTCAACATTAAGTAGAGGATAATATGATTGGTTTAGGAGTTGAAAGCACAGCTCATACATTCTCTTGTGCAATATTAGAAAAAAAAGGAAAACAAGGAAAAGTTCTATCTGATGTAAGAAAAATTTATCGTCCTCCTGAAGGTGAGGGAATTCATCCAAGAGAAGCCTCACGGCATCATATTGAAAACAGTGCTACAGTATTGTCTGAGTGTCTCCAAGAATCTGGAATTACAATAAAAGATCTTGATATTATTTCATATGCTGCAGGACCTGGTCTTGGTCCTTGTTTGAGAGTTGGAGCAGTAGTCGCACGCTCCCTTGCATCTTACTATGATATTCCAATTTATCCTGTAAATCATGCGATAGGGCATATAGAATTAGGCAAACTACTCACTGGTGCAAAAAATCCGCTTGTTCTTTTAGTATCTGGTGGACATACAATGTTACTTGCATTTTTAAATAAACAGTGGCGAGTTTTTGGTGAAACACTGGATATTACATTGGGTCAATTATTAGATCAATTTGGAAGATCCCTGGGATTTGCTTCTCCATGTGGGAAAAATATTGAATCTCTTGCAACATCTACTTCAAATTATGTTCTGCTCCCATATTCTGTAAAAGGTAATGATGTTTCTTTTTCAGGATTGTTATCTGCAACTAAATCAATTATTCCACAAAATAAAGCAGATGCATGTTTTTCACTACAGGAAACGGCATTTGCAATGATTAGTGAGGTAGTAGAAAGAGCATTATCCTTTACAAATAAAAAAGAATTGTTAATTGTTGGTGGTGTAGCTGCAAACAAAAGATTATCTGAAATGCTTCAAGATGTATGTAAAAGACATCACTGTAGATTTTTTGTGGCTCCTCAAAAATATGCTGGTGACTGTGGTAGCCAAATATGTTGGACTGGCTTATTAGAAGCTCAAGTAAAAAAAGGTGTTACTCTAGAAAATACTTTTGTTACACAATCATGGAGATTAGATTCAGTTAAAGTGGATTATTGATCTTTATTTCCTAACATGTTTTCAATATTTTTTAGCCAATCCTTGGTATTGAATACTCCAAATTTGAAAGTCTGCTCACCTTCTTTTGTTTTGGCAGTAAAACACACTTTTTTAATCAATCTTCCCTCCTTCCAAACTTTTGTAACATCGCTTAATGGAATATCAAGTACCGTATCTCCAAATCTTTTTGAAAAATCCATCATCCGCGCTTGAGTTTTATCAAATGCTAATCTTTTATTGGTCAAAGTAAGAATTCCTGCACCTATTTTATCTTCATTACAATCTTCTTGTTTTATTCTCTTTTCTCCGTCTTCCATGATATCATCTATCCATATTCATCAGCTTATAATTTTACTGAATATGATCATAAGTCATTTTATTATCATCTACTATATTCTTTGTAACGATGGTTAAAATATGAAACTAGTCTAAATCTATCTTACCTTTCAATCTCTACAAAAATATGCTGTCGATTAAGATTTGGAATTATTTCCATTATTGCTTTCTCAACTTTATCTGTAACTAGTTCTATTTTATCCGTATCCAAACCGTCAATCAGATTTACTTGGACTCCAATTAGAACATCTTCTGGTCCAAGGTGCATGGTCTTCAGTGTAACTACTCTGTTAATCTCTTCAATGTCTCTTATAACATCGACAATTTTTTTGTATTCTCGTTTAGACATTGATTCGCCTATCAGCAAATCTTTATTTTCTTTTGCCAAAAATAATGCCAAAACCATCAATATCGCTCCTATCACTATAGAACCTATTGCATCATAGATTGGATTTCCAGTAATCATAGAAAGAAATATGCCTAAAGCTGCAACTCCAATTCCTGATAACGCTGCAGTATCTTCTGTTATGACTGTTAGCAGAGCAGGATCTTTACTATCTTTAAATTCGGCAATCATAGCTTTGAAAGTTGGCTCTTCTCCTCTTTCTTTTATTACCATTCTTAATTGTTTTAATGCAATTCGTAAAGCATATCCTTCAAACCCTGCTGCAATTATTAGTACGATAAAATTGATTGTTGCATTTTCCAAATTATGTCCACCATGTAAAATTGCTGAAATACCATTTTCTAATGATAATGTTCCTGAAATTCCAAAGATCAACGATGCGACAATAAACGACCAGAAAAACTGTTCTCTTGAATGCCCAAATTGATGTGAAAAAGAATAAGCACGTTTACTTCGTTTAATTCCAAATAATAATAGTAATTGATTTACCGTATCTGAAACAGAGTGATAAGATTCTGCCCACATTGATACGCTTCCAGTTGATATTGCTGCAATAAATTTTGTAATTGCTATTCCAAGATTTCCAAATAACGCTGCATAAATTGCTTTTTTAGAACTACCAGCCATTTGTCTAGAAAATGAATTCTTTACTGTTCTATATTAATATGTGAAATCAATCCCATTTCTTAGAAAATTCAGTGTTGAAATTTTGTATGAAATAAACTCTAAATTATAACATTCCAACTATCTATTTTATGAAATTATTGAAAAAGGGTGCTGAAGCAGATATCTATCTTATACAATGGGAAGGTACACGTGCAATACTGAAAATTAGAAAGACAAAAAAATATCGTAATCCTGTTCTTGATTCAAAAATTAGAAAACAGAGAACCATTAGAGAATCTCAAACAATTTCAGAAGTAAAATCATTTGGAATTCCTACACCTCTAGTCTATAATGTTGATTTGAAAAAATCTGCTATTATTATGCAAGAAATTCAAGGCAAACCTATTCATGATTTACCTGATAGTAAAATTATTGATTTATGTAAAGAAATTGGAAGATTAGTTGGAATTATGCATAAAAATGGTCTAATGCATGGAGATCTTACTACGTCTAATTTTATCTATTTCAAAAATCAGGTATTTGTTATTGATTTTGGGTTATCTCAAAAAACAATCAAGTCTGAAGATCACGCCGTAGACTTGAGATTAATAAAAGAAATTCTGAACAGTGCACATGCCAAAATTATGAAATCGTGTTGGAAAAATTTTCTATCTGGTTACAAATCTACTGTTGGCCCTACAAAATATTCAAAAATCATAAACATTGTATCTGAAATTGAAAGTAGGGGAAGATATGCGACAGTCATTTGATCTTTTTTTTGTATCTTCAAATAATCACAAATACAAAGAAGCTAAAATAATTCTAGACTCATTTGGAATAAATCTTGGATTTTTTAAATACGAACTAGAAGAAATTCAATCATCTTCACTTAAAGAAATTGCAATTAAAAAAGCAACAAATGCATTTCAAAAATATAAAAAACCGATAATAGTTGAAGATGATGGACTTTTCATTAATTCGCTTTCTGGTTTTCCAGGACCATACTCTTCTTATGTTTTCAAAACTATTGGCAATAAGGGAATCTTAAATCTATTAAAACAAAATAGACAAGCAAAATTTATTTCAATTATTTCTTATTGTGATGATAAAAATTCCAAATCATTTGAAGCACAAATTGACGGAGTTATTTCTAAAAAACAAAATGGTAAAGGTTGGGGATATGATCCAATTTTCATTCCAAAAAATTCAAAGAAAACATTCTCCGAGATATCTGACAAAAATAGTTTATCTCATAGATTCAAAGCTCTGAAAAAATTTTCTAATTGGTATTTGCATAAGCTGGAATCCAACGATCAATAGTTCTTTGATTGTTTTGTAATATTACAATTCTGGAAACCAAACTCTCATCCATCACTGAAAAGATCTGACTGTGTTCAGCTACGCTTTCACTGAATTTTCTTACCTCTTCCATTTCTAGCATGTTTGAATGTTCTAATCTGTTAGTTGAACGACCAATATGCATGTATGACTTTATTTCAATAAAGTGAGGACTAGCTTGTTTTAGCATTGCAGCAAATGCTGGAATCATTTCTTCTTGATCATTATAATTTCTTATGAGTGTAATTCGAAGCACCGTTCTCGTATCTAGTTTCTTTAACATCTCTAGGGTTCTGTTCCATCTTTGCCATGAATCGTCATATCTTGGCTTGTTAATTTTTAAAAATGACTCATAATCAGCTGCATTTGTAGATAAGTACAATTGTGTTGGTAATGCATCCTCATCTTGCAATCTTTGAATCATATCTGGTTCTTGTCCATTTGTTACAAGAAAAATTGATTTGGTTTCTTCTAGTGATTTGAGATATTTAATTAGTTCTGGAAGCTTTGGATACATTGTTGGTTCTCCAGAAAGTGATATGGCATAATGACTTGGTAATAATGATTCATCTAGTCTTTGTTTGTCATTTCTAGAATCTCCGTAATATCCATTGATCAATTTCTTTCTCTCTGCCATCAGTTTGGTCAAAATTTCTTTTGGTTCTGCCACTTTTTCTGGATCCATTTTTAATGAATCATAAAATTCCATTGGTCTCCAACAATATACACAACGATTTTCACAATGCATTCCTGCTGGTGAAAATTCCATACAACGATGTGTGGAAATTCCATAAAACTTGTGCTTGTAACAACTTCCTTCATGCTTGAATGATTTTTTTGTCCAATGACAAAGTTCTACTGTTGAATGATCTGCAACTCCATACTTTGCTTTTTTTAATTGCTGTGAAATTCCTGGCTTGATCTGTATTAATCGCTCTTCATCAACTATTTCACCAGAACAACTCATATCCAAAAAATCCTGTTTTGGTTACTTAAATTGATCGAGATCATTATTTGGACTTTGAAAATATTTACAAATTTTTTCATATTTTCCGACGATTCTAGAGTGAGGTTTAATAACAGGATCTTTGAGATAAATTTTAAGCTTTGAAAAATACGTATATTGGATTCTTATTCTTGCTTATAGCTTCATTATCAAGTATTTCCATTATTCCAGCATTTGCTGCTGATGATTTGGATCGTGATGGTGTGACTGATGATGTGGACAAATGCCCAAATCTTCAAGAAGACTATCAAGGCATAATTGATGGTTGTCCATCTAATTTTGTTCCATGGTATGATGCAGACTTTGATGGCATTCCAGATGACATTGATCAATGTCCAAGTCTAAGAGAAAATTATAATAAATTCCAAGATCAAGACGGTTGCCCTGACACACTGCCTGGAGATAGTACTACAAAAATAATTGACAGTGATGGTGATGGTATTTCTGACTTGGTGGATTCTTGTCCAACTCAACCAGAAACTTTTAACGGTTTTAAAGACACAGATGGATGTCCTGATACCTTTTCTTCTAATACAGATACAGATAGAGATGGTATTCCAGATTATTTAGATGCATGTCCACTTAATGCTGAAACTTACAATAAATTCCAAGACACAGATGGATGTCCTGATACTGTTGATAATACTAAATTTATTGATACTGATAATGATGGTATTCCAGACGCACTTGATCTTTGTATAAACAAACCTGAAACTTACAATGGCTATCTTGATAATGACGGTTGTCCTGATGTTGTATTAGATACTAATTTTGGTGATGCTGATGGTGATGGCATTGGAGATAAATCTGATCTTTGTCCTTATCAAAAAGAGACATTCAATGGTTATGCAGATTATGACGGTTGTCCTGATTCGATTCCATCCTTTACTGGAAAACTAAATGACACTAGTATCTATGATCAAAATGCAAAAGTTGCACAACTTAGTGACTCTCCTTTTTCATCCAATTTAGATTCTGATGCCGATGGTATTCGTGATGATGTTGATCAATGTCCTTATCTTAAGGAAACTTACAATAAATTCCAAGATGAAGATGGATGCCCTGATTATATTGCAGATAACAAATCCACTGCAGATACTGATGGTGATGGCATTCCAGACAATTTAGATTTGTGTCCAACTCAACCAGAAACTGTTAATGGATTTTTTGATTATGACGGTTGTCCAGATTCGATATCTACAACAGATTCAGATAAAGATGGCATACCAGATGCAATAGATGCATGTCCTCTATCTAAAGAAACTTACAATAAATATCAGGATACTGACGGTTGCCCTGACACTGTTCCGGGTTTAACATCTTCTGATTTTGATGGAGATGGAATTCCAGATTTATCTGACAAATGTCCACAAATCGCTGAAACTTTTAATGGTTTTAATGATGATGACGGTTGCCCTGATGAAATAGTTATGGACTCTGATAATGATGGAGTTCGTGACTCTTTAGATTTCTGTCCAACTCAACCAGAAACATGGAATAGATATTTGGATAATGACGGTTGTCCAGATAATCCATCCGAATTGGATGCTGACAGAGATGGTATACCTGATACAATTGATAAATGTCCACTAGTAGCTGAAAGATATAATGGATTTGAAGATGATGACGGTTGTCCGGATATTCCTCTAGTTTCTAACGAAGTAGATTCTGATGGAGATGGTATTCCAGATAGTACAGATCAATGTCCTTCTGTAAAAGAAACTTATAATAAATTCCAAGATGATGACGGTTGCCCTGACTACGTAGCAGATGATAAATCAATCGTAGACACTGATGGTGATGGTATCCCAGACAAATTCGATTCATGTCCAACTCAGCCAGAAACTTTCAATAAATTCCTAGACACGGACGGTTGCCCTGACAAAATTCTCTCTAACATAGACACTGATAGAGATGGCATCCCAGATGCAATAGATACATGTCCACTTAATGCTGAAACTTACAATAAATTCCAAGATGATGACGGTTGCCCAGATACCATTTTTGAATCATCTATAGTAGATTCTGATAATGATGGAATTCCAGATGTCAATGATAAGTGTCCAAAATTAGCAGAAACTTATAATGGATTTGAAGATGATGACGGTTGCCCAGATAGTAAAATATCTCAACCAGATGCTGACGGAGATGGTGTACCAGATACAATGGATCTATGTCCAACTAAACCTGAAACCTGGAATAGATATCTAGATTACGATGGTTGTCCAGACACTGTTCCAACAGGTAATATCACTAAAGATACAGATGGTGATGGAATAAATGATAATGTTGATCAGTGTCCAATGTATCCAGAAACTTACAATAAATACTTGGATTGGGATGGATGTCCAGATACTTCTCCAGAACAATCAAGATATAATCACGATGATGATCTAGATGGAATTCTCAATGATACCGATTTATGTCCTATGGTCCCAGAAGATTATCAAGGTGTAATTGATGGCTGTCCTGAATCATAGGTGTATAGCAAAATGAAAAACTATCAAATTCTCGGATTTCTGATTTTACTTGTTTCAACTATTGGTATGTTTCAAGCTAATGTATACAGCATACAAGACACTGACGGTGATGGTGTACCAAATGATAAAGATGAATGTCCAAACCTTTTAGAAGATTATAAGGGTGTAATTGATGGATGTCCATCAAGTTTTGTTCCTTGGTATGATGCAGATTATGACGGAATTCCAGATAATTTGGATAGTTGTCCTACCGTTAGAGAGACTTACAATAAATTCCAAGATGAAGATGGATGTCCTGATGCCTCACCAAACGTTGGTAAGGAAACTGCAGACACTGATGGGGATGGCATTTTTGATAATGTAGATAAATGTCCAAATCAACCTGAAACATTCAACGGTGTTGATGATAAAGACGGTTGTCCTGATCAAATCACATCTTCTATTGATACAGATCATGATGGTATTTCTGATAGTTTAGATGCATGTCCATTAAATCCAGAAGTTTACAATAAATTCCAAGATGATGACGGTTGTCCTGATGTAGTACTCTGATACAATGACTACATACAAAGCACCAGATGCTGACGGTGATGGCATCCCAGATGTAAAAGATGCATGTCCTAATGAACCTGAAAACTTTAACGGCTACTTGGATTGGGATGGATGTCCTGATGTACTAGCTGCAGAATCTACCATTCCATCATATCTTGATTCTGATCATGATGGTATTCCAGACAGTATTGATCAATGTCCTACAGAACGTGAAAACGTTAACAACTTTCAAGATGATGACGGTTGTCCGATATTGTTGATTATAAAATAATGACTGATATTGACGGAGATGGCATCCCAGATGATAAGGATGCATGTCCATACAATCCAGAAACTTACAATAAATATCAAGACACTGACGGTTGCCCTGATTCTATACCTGCTGATAAATCCGCTGCAGATTCCGATGGTGATGGGATTTTAGATAAAGTGGATAAATGTCCAACTCAACCCGAAACTTTCAACGGTTACCAAGACACTGACGGTTGTCCTGATAGCTTTATTCCTACACTTGATACTGATAGAGATGGCATCCCAGACGTAGTTGACGCATGTCCATTAAATCCAGAAGTTTACAATAAATTCCAAGATGATGACGGTTGTCCAGATGTAGTATCTGAGACCATGACTACATACAAAGCACCAGATGCTGACGGTGATGGAATCCCAGATATTAAAGATGCATGTCCTAATGAACCTGAAAACTTTAACGGCTACTTGGATTGGGATGGATGTCCTGATACTCCAGGTGCAACTGCTTCTAAACTGGCTGATGCTGATCATGATGGCATCCCAGATAATGTTGATCAGTGTCCTACTGTTGCAGAACGACGTAATGGATTCCAAGATGATGATGGTTGTCCAGATGATGTAGTTTCAAATTCAGTTGGTGATGCTGATAATGATGGAATTCCAGACAATGTTGATAAATGCCCGCTAGTCAAAGAAACTTACAATAAATATCAAGACACTGACGGTTGTCCTGACTCAGTACCAAGTGATAAATTAACTGCAGATACAGATGGTGATGGAATTACCGATAGCCTAGATTTGTGTCCAACTCAACCAGAAACATTCAACGGTTATCAAGATAAAGACGGTTGTCCTGACAAATTCGTTTCGACACTTGATACTGATAGAGATGGCATCCCAGACGTAGTTGACGCATGTCC
>NZ_AHJG01000287.1:0-32320 GCF_000241145.1 Candidatus Nitrosarchaeum limnium BG20
ATGACGGATGCCCTGATTCTATCTCTGAAGCTGTAAATACATACCAAGCTCCTGATGCCGATTCTGATGGAATAGAAGATAACAAGGATGCATGTCCTAATGAATCTGAAACCTTTAACGGCTACTTGGATTGGGACGGATGTCCAGACATATCAGGAATTCGTTCCAATGCTTTAGTTGATTCAGATTATGATTCAATTCCAGATAAAGTAGATAAATGTCCTTTAGAACGTGAAAATTTTAACAACTTCCAAGATGATGACGGCTGTCCCGATATCATTGAATTTGCTATGGTTGGAGATTATGACGGCGACGGTATCTTTGGCAGCAATGATCTATGTCCTTATCTTAAAGAAACTTACAATAAATTCCAAGATGATGACGGTTGCCCTGATTCACTTCCAACTGACAAACCATCTGCAGACACTGACGGTGACGGAATTTTAGATAATCTAGACTTATGTCCTGGTCAACCAGAAACTTTCAATGGTTACCAAGACACTGACGGTTGCCCTGACAAATTTGCTTCCACACTTGATTCTGACTTTGATGGTATACCAGATGTAAAAGATGCATGTCCATACAATTCTGAAACTTTCAATAATTTCAAGACACTGACGGTTGCCCAGACACAGTAACTGAAACTACAACTACTTATCAATTCCCAGATGCTGATGGTGATGGAGTAACTGATGTAAAAGACTCTTGTCCTAATGAACCTGAAAACTTTAACGGCTACTTGGATTGGGATGGATGTCCTGATACTCCAAGTACAGGTTCTACTATCTCAACACGGGCTGATTCTGACTTTGATGGCATCCCAGATTATATTGATCAATGCCCCACACAACGTGAAATTATTAACAAATTCCAAGATGATGACGGTTGTCCTGATACAATAGTTTATGATTCATTTGGAGATCCAGACGCTGACGGTATCTTTGGCAGCAATGATCTATGTCCTTATCTTAAAGAAACTTACAATAAATTCCAAGACATGACGGTTGCCCTGATTCACTTCCAACTGACAAACCATCTGCAGACACTGACGGTGACGGAATTTTAGATAATCTAGACTTATGTCCTGGTCAACCAGAAACATTCAACGGTTATCAAGATAAAGACGGTTGTCCAGATAAAATTCTCTCTAATTTAGATACTGATAGAGATGGTATTCCAGATGCAATAGATACATGCCCATCAGCACCAGAAGTTTACAATAATTTCCAAGATGATGACGGTTGTCCAGATGTAGTATCTGATACAATGACTACATACAAAGCACCAGATGCTGATGGTGATGGCATCCCAGATGTCAAGGATGCATGTCCTAATGAACCTGAAAACTTTAACGGCTACTTGGATTGGGATGGTTGCCCTGACACTCCAGGTGCACAATCAACAGCACCAACACGTCCTGATTCTGATAAAGATGGAATTCCAGACGATGTTGATCAATGTCCATCAAATCCAGAAACTTGGAATAAATATAGAGACACTGACGGTTGTCCGGACATTACCCCAGAACAGCAAAGGTTTGTTCATGATGATGATTTAGATGGTATTATCAATGATGTTGATAAATGTCCTCTAGTACCAGAAGATTATATTGGTATAATCGACGGCTGCCCAGAATCATAATATTTCTTGTTTATTCTTAATCTTTACAAAAATAATTTAACATGATAAATATATCATGTAATCAAAACTATAATCATGCTTCCACATTTTTCAAGCAGAGCATTTTTAGCTCCAATGGCTGGTGTAAGTGATCCTGCCCTACGATTACAATGTAAAAAAATGGGTGCTGGATTGGTTGTTACAGAGTTTACTAGTATTCACAGTATAATTGCTAAAGAACATCAATTAAAAGAAAACAAGAAAACTATTCAAGAATTTTTAGAATATTCTGAAAAAGAACGTCCACTATCCGTTCAGTTATTTGGTTCTGATCTTTTAGCATTAGAAAAAGCTGCAAAGATAGTAGAACCTTTTTTTGATATTATTGATTATAACATGGGTTGTCCTGCACCGCATATTACACAACAAATGGCTGGTGGTGCACTCTTGCAAGAAATTAATCTTACTCAGCAAATTTTTAGTACTCTTGTAAATGCAGTAAAAAAGCCTGTGACTCTAAAGATTCGTTCAGGAGTCACTGATGCAAGTAGATATCTTTTCAAAGATATTGCAACAATTGCAGAAGATGAAGGAATACAAATGATAACTCTTCATCCAAGAACTGTTTCTCAAGGCTATTCCGGTAATGCTGATTGGAAAATGATTAAAGAACTTAAAGAAATATCTAATATTCCAATAGTGGGTAATGGTGATATTACAACTCCTGAAGATGCTAAAAATATGATTGATCAAACTGGTTGTGATTATGTTATGATAGGTAGGGGTGCAATGGGGAATCCCTTTTTGTTTGAACAAATTAATGATTATCTAAAGACTGGAACATACAAACAATATTCATTAAAAGATAAGATAGATTCATTTTTTGAATATCTCTCACTTTCTACTCAATATAAAATAAAATTTTCAAACATCAAAGGACAAGCAATGAGATTTACTAAAGGAATCAAAGGCGGTTCAAAAATACGACCAAAAATATCAACATCAAAAAATATCACAGAACTTACTAAAATTATGGATGATGCTTATTGTTCATTCTCATAATCTAAAATTATTATCTGTATACAAATTTAAACAATATTTTATAATTTCTATACATGTATCTATTTTTTATCTATTTTAGTAACTAATATTTAACCAAATTGGATTATTTTTATATATTTTGATATGCTAAACATACCATGGTACAAGGTGATGACTAAATGGCAACAGCATATGTTTTGATAAATTGTGATCTTGGTTCGGAAGAATCAGTAATTTCTGAATTAAAAACAATAGATGGAGTCAAAGAAGTTCATGGTGTTTTTGGTGCTTATGATATTTTAGCTAAAGTGGAATCAAAACAAGTTGAATCATTGCGTGAAACTATAACTTGGAAGATAAGAAAAATACAGAAAATCAGATCAACACTAACTTTAATGGGAATAGAAGGCCAAGAATAAGGAGTCTATTTGGCAAAAGCATATGTTTTGATAAATTGTGATCTTGGATCAGAAAAAAATGTAATTTCATCATTAAAGTCTCTGAATGATGTTTCCGAAGTACATGGCACTCTTGGTCTTTATGATGTTATTGTAAAAATTGAATCTGATTCTGAGGAAAAAATTCAAAAGATTATTACAAATTTTATTCGAAAGATGCCCAAGATACATTCTACAATGACTCTTACCCGCTCAGAAGGCAAAGAGTTGTTTCATGCATCTGAAAAACTTATTGGTTCGATGCTTGGCAGAAATGATATTCAAGCATATGTTGTCATACACAGCGATAAAGGAGAAGAATATAATATTTTAAAAAATCTAAGTCATATTCCAGAAGTAAAAGAGGCTGATGTTGTATTTGGATATTATGATATTATTTGTAAAATTGAAACATCTGAACATAAATTACTAGAAAATATAATTACTAAAGCAATTAGAAAATTACCACATGTTAGAACTACGATGACATTAAATGTAATTCCAGAACAAGAATCTTAATTATTTAAAATTCTCTTAACTTCTGTATAGCATTTTTCACACAATTCAAGATTGTCATACATTTTAGTTTCTTTTTTCTTTAGACAAATATCACAGATTGTGATGCAATCATCACAAAATATTGCTGGAACTTCTAACCCTCTCTCAAAAATTGCTGTTGATAAAATATTTCTGTTATCATGACTGCAACCAAAAATATATCTTGTTTTAATTGTCATACCAATAGTAGCACATCATTATTTATTACATGATCATATAATTTTCAAACATTTGTTTTAATTTTACCTCTAAATCTGAATAAATTTACGGATATTATGTTGATTTTCTATTTCATTATTATTTTTTAATATCTAGAAAATTACCATTCATTTCCAAAAATCTGAATTATTCTGTAAGCTATTCTGTCTATGTTTACATTTGGTTCTGTTGTAATCAAAAGAATGCTGTTTTTTAGTGGAAAACTCATCATAACTAATTTTTCACGTCTTGAGGCTGAATATTTCACAGCCCCCATGGAATAATCAAAATGTTTTCTAGTTGCAACTCTGTATGCTAATTCTCTGAATATTTTTTGTTGCTCTTCATTGGTTTCAAATGGAATTATATCCTCTCTAAATTTTCCTTTAATCAAATTTCCCTCTTTATCTACAAATCCTGCAAATCTGATGTCTTTTTCCTCAAAAATTTCATCTAATTTTTGTTCATACTTTGTTTCACTGATTTTTTTTGTCATTATCTATACTTGTTTAATGAATGTAAAATACTTCATGCCCACTTATCTTTACTTTGTACCTGTTGATTTTTAGCATATTTTTATTGTCTATACAGAAGCTGGATCCATGTAATTACTTGGAATATTTTGAAGAAACTAAATCATTTGCTTTTATACTCGGATTGTAATGACTTACTATCCCTTTACTAAACATGTCCCCCAAAGGGACACCATCCTGAGAGGGCAATTGTTGCCTTCTCGGTTGATTATTTTATTTCTTGAATTTCTTATTTTTTTTCGAGTCTTCGACCCTCGATCTTTTACGCTCTTTACGAATTGTGATTACTCCTTTGACTATAATTGGTAACGAAATACCAAATAGAACAATTACAGCTTCTTTTGGAATTTCAGAGACTGCTTCTTCTGCAGTTTTTACTGAATCTTCAGAAGTTACGATTATTTGAAAAATAATAGTTGGAATAAACCAAACACATAGTCCTAAGATAAGCCAGTATAGTCCCTTCAATATCTTTTCACTTTTTCACCACTTTATAATTTGAGACAATTTCTTAATAATCTTGAAATTCTATTATCAATTTATTTAATGAAAGAATTTATTTTAAATTATTTTTTTATTAAAAGAAAATGATTAGAGGGCTTCTGAACCTCTCTTTTTTGATGCAATATTTACAACATCATCAACTGTAGATATAACAATTATTCCATCCCCAGCTTTTCCTGAAAATGCTGAATCAGAAATTGCCTTGATAACTTGTTCAACTTTTGAATCTTCTACAATTGTACTAACAGTTGCAACCTTGTTAAATTCTGCAACAAAAGTACCCGTTCCTCTTCCCGCTCTCATAGTTTGTCTTGTACCTGAACCTCTACCATTTCCTTCTAATATGGTAAATCCACCTACAATCTCCTTAATCGCATCAGAAACGGGACCAATTTTGTCAACCTGAATGGTTGCCTCAATTCGCTTCATTTGTTTCACTAAATTTCTATTATTTAAAAAAGATCATATGTTTTTATTCTAATTTTATGATACTATTGGATCAATTGGTTATATCATTATCCTTTGGCCTTTTTAGTATACAATAAAAGAAGAATTATGAAAAGCGATGAAAAAAGGTCCCACAGACTCAACTACCTCTTAAAGTATTATTTGAGTAATCCAAAAGAATACGATCTGTATCTACGAGTAAAACAGATGGGCGTATCTGAATCTACAGCAAAAGATTACATTCGAACTGTGATTATTCAAGCTCAAAAAATACATTCTAGATGATACACAAATCTTTAAGATATTCTTAAAATGATTTGTTATTGATTAGTACTTTATACATAAAGGTAATTTGAGCCTATTTTTATTAATTCTTAGAAATCTTAAACAAGGTAACTTCATAAATAATCTAGTGTGAGAATTAATCAAATATGACTGATCCCCTCATTGACGATGTTAAGGAATTACTGGACAAGGAAAAAGGTGATGAGCGAATCTTAAAGCAAATTTACCGTGCTTGTGAAAACAATGAAGTAATTAGCAATTATGAGAGAAACTACGTTAAATCTTTAGCCGAAAAACATCTTGGGCGAATTCCTCAGATTCAAGATAACCAAATCGAAGAAAAGCACCAGAGTAACGAAAAACCTATTGTTCCAGATGTAATATTTTCAAAAACATCATCACAAAAAGTTGAATCACTTTATTCAAAATCAAACAAAAATAAAAAATCCACATCAAAAAATACAAAAATATTGTTGGGCGCAGGGGGAGCAACATTTGTAATGTTGATTATAATCAGCATGTCTTTAACTGGAATTTTAAATCTTGAATCTAATGACTCTCAAATAATTTCAGAAGATTCATCATCTGCATCACTTTCAATTAAAACTGATTTAGCTACATATCAAAAGGGTGATATAATTTCAATAAGTGGAACATCTGATACTTCTGGAAAAGTAACTCTCTCAATAAAAAATCAAGATGGTAAGTTAATTTGGTCTGAGGCAATATCTGTAAAAAATAATGGACGGTTTTCTACATTAGCTATTGCTGGTGGCCCTGGATGGGATAAATCTGGCACATATACTATACAAGTAAATAATAATTCAGAAACAAAATCTAATACATTTTCATTTAAGGCATAATCCTTTCAAATTCTTTCCAGTGTGAATCTATAATCTCTCTTAATTTTTCTATATTGATCTCTTCCATATACTCACGATAAACAATAAATTTATTTTGCTTTCCTACATCCTCACCATAAATGTCAATTGTGTTTTTTGGAATTGCCCCTGTCTTCCATTGTTTCATTTCAAATATCCAAACAGTTGAATCTGGATCTAAAAAATCTACATCATCACAACCAATAATATACAAATAACATTTAGTTGCTTGATTTAATTTTTCATGTAATTTTTCATATGCAATAATTTGCCCTTTTGCAATATTGATCTTATCATTGTGAAATCCTTTGAATTCAAGTATGACAAATCCCCCATTGTGCTCAATTAACCAGTCAATGTCTGTACCTCCTGAGGCTATCATGCCATGGACTATTAGATCACCTAGTATCTCTCGTCCACGAGTAAATTCAGCTTCATCAAAAATCTGATATTTTGCTTTTGCACTCTTTTTAATAGTCTGCTCTGAAATGGGGGTATTTTTAATGACTTTTTCTTTGTCATAAAATACATCAATCAAGTCTTTGGTTTTTTCTACCACGACTATCAATTTGTATGGTTAGTGATAAGATATGTTGTAAAATTAAGTAAGCTATAATATTTTTAGTAAGTTATCTATACAAGAACTCTCCGCCCGTGCCTTTATACAAAATAAAATAATCCTCTGAATTTTTTCGCTCTTTTTTTGCATTTAATGCATCTTGATACATCTCAAAATGTTCCACTAGGTATAATTGATTATCCGAATCTGCAAAATAATCTACGGCAACTAAATTAAAACCGTTTTCTGGTGTTAGTTTGATTTTTTCTTTTTCAAATATGTCGTTAGTCAATTAAGATTAAATTTTACAATGGGTTGTTTGAATATTAAATTTTTTATTGATCATATATCATTAGATTTTTTTCTTCTAATAATGAATGTAAGTTATGAACCGAGCGATAAACATCCGATTCTTTTTTTGCACCTGTACATACTAGTTTTCCTGACGCAAATAACAGTATGACTGTTTTTGGATCTAGCATCCTGTGAATTAATCCTGGAAATTGTTCTGGTTCATACATGCTTCTAGGTAGAGTTCTTGCTGCTTTTTCTAAATGAATTTTACCACCTAAATTAATTGCTGCTACAATATTTTGAACTGTAATTACCGCGTCATTTTTAATTTTGATTTTACCCTTTCGGAGTTTTTGAACTACTGTGTTCACTGCTTTAATCGCCATGTCTTCAGACTTTGCACCTGTGCAAACCATTTTTCCAGTTCTGAAAATTAATGTCGCAGTTCTGGGATTTTGCAGTCTGAAAACTAATCCAGGAAATTGTTCTGGATGATATTCTGTATCTGGGAATTTTTCAGTTATTTCGTTAAGATCAATTTTTTGGTCTACTGATGCAGATGCTACTACATTTTCTACACTAACAATAGGCTTTGTTTGAGGCATGTCGACGGACTTTAAATAGGCCCTTTATATATACTAGACCAACTTTTTTTCCAATATTGTAATTCCTTTCAATGATGTCCTATCCACTGATATCTATAATCCTCATCAATAATGTCAGTTAGAATGTCTTTGTTTTTGATCTTTATTTTAGATAACTCCACATCAAAAAATCCCAGTTTTCCCTTACATGGAATTGGAACTCTTAGTGGTTTTGCATTCTTTAGAATAAATCCAAAACTTTTACTGTAAAAATTTCTAGAAGCATAATGTAATTTTTTGTCATTGCTAACTTCTTTGCTTGAATTATATTTTTTTACATCATATAATTCCGCTTTACCTATAATTGCACCTGTGACAAATTTTTTATTAATTTTTAATCTCTTTACATCGTCAATTCTTATTTTTAAAGGGGCGTGTATTAAAAACTCCCCGCGAAAATTTGTATTCCAATTTCGTAACTCAATTATTTTTTTTCCTGAAATAATTAAATCTGCAAATGGCTGGGAAACTGAAAGACATTTCAAGGTTATTCTGTAGCTGCTTTAATAAGTTCACCAAGATTTCTGTTTCTTCCTTCAGGTAAGTTGGTAATTCCGCCATTCAAACTTTGGGTTACTATGCCTTTACTTGCAAGAATATTTACTGCCATTAATGATGTATTTCCTGCCATACATACAAGTAATGATTTTCCTTTAGTTCCTTTGAGATCATTACTTAATTCCTCAGGAATTTGCTGTGTTGCTAAAAGTTGATTTATAGTTCTCGCCTTTGGTATGGATATCTTTGATTTATCTACCCCTAGAGATTTTGCAATAACTTCTATCCCCTCTTCACGAGGAGTATATTGAGTATGAACCCAAATTATTCTATCATACTCATTTGCATTTGATACTGCTTCTTGAAGAGATATTTGTGTTTTATTTTGTTTCTTTGACATCTCTTCTAGATTCTTTTTGTATTTTTCGATTCCATCGGCTATGATTATGACAAATTTTTTTTCTGCTCCAAAGTTTGCCATTTGCATTGCTGCATAAAGTTCTAAGGCACTACTTTCTCCAATATCGTATCCTTTTTCTACAAAATACTTTAGAAGATGTTTTGCTTGATCAAAATCTATCTCATATTGGCCCGCATATGTGTCTGGTTTGTATAGTTTTAGACCTGATGCTTTATCTTTTGTTCTAATCCCTGCTACATCTTGACCAGCTGGTGGAAATACAACGTGTACTGATTTTTTATTATATTTTTCAGAAATGTAATTACTTAGACCACCAGAAGTACCTCCAGTTCCAAAAGAACAGACAATTCCAAAATTTTCTAGAGAATAACCTTGTTCATGTAATTGCTGATCAATTTCTACTGCTGTAATTGATTTATGCGCATCTGTGTTTAATTCATTATCGTATTGTTCTGGACAGAAACACCCATAAATTTTGGCAAGAAATTTTGCCAAGTTAATAATGTCTTGAGCAGCTAAAAGTGATTCTATTTCGGAAATTGATTTATCAAATATAGTGGGATCAAAACCAAGTTCAGATAACTGTGATCGAATATTGTAAGCAGTTGCTTTTGCAGCTAAAACATTAGGATTGTCTTTCATTCCTGGTGCAGGACATACATCCATATCAAGATCCATTATTCTGATATTTTCATTTCTTAATTCTTTGAAGACACCCTCTTGAAGTTTTCTTGAAACAAGTGAGACTACGGTTAATCCAAGTTTAGATAGTTGACCTAGTGCAATTCCAAAATTTCCAGAAGTTGCTTCTATCACTGTTTGACCACTTTTCAGTTTTCCTGTAAGTATTGCATCATGTATGATATGAACTGCGGGTCTAACTTTAATCGAACCTGATAGTAAGTTTGAATCAAACTTGCCAAAAACTTTTAGATCCTTATCATCAAGATTTAATTTATAAATTTCTTTGGCACATTCTTTCAGAACTTTGGTTAAGTCAATTAATGGTGTTGCATTGATAACTTTTACTCCACTTTGATTTTTTTCTAAATGAGGGGTCTTACTCCATATCTCTTGTTCGAATCGTTCAAGTAATGTATTATCCACACTATTTTTTGTTTCTTCTGGCAACTTTTCTCTAAAACACTGAGTAATAAAGCTCATATAAAATATCTGATGAGTGATAAAACCTAATTTTGATTTAGAATGTTGTTTTTTCTTACTATGTTTTTTTGTTTGAATTCTTAAACTAATCCTCTTTTTTGTAAAAACCTTAAAGATTAATGCACAGAAAGATATGGGTATAATTTGGAAATTAGTTTTATTACTAGATAAAAGTGAATTATTCAATGGCAGAAATTACAATTTTTGTAGCCTTGATAGCTGGGATTGGGTCATTTGTTGCACCATGTATACTGCCAATGATTCCAGCTTTTCTCGCATACATATCAGGTACTACTGTCACAGAACTGAGTTCTAAAAATAATTCTACTATTTCGATTAACAGAACAGGAATAATTCTAAATACTGTATTTTTTGTTTTAGGATTTTCAATTGTATTTTCTGCTTTAGGCGTTTTGATTAATAGTGTTTTATCAAGCGTATCTGGAGAAATAATACAGAGTCTAAATTATGTTGGGGGTGTTATAATAATTTCATTTGGAATATTCTTGTTATTATCAACAAAAATCAAATCACTGAATATAGAAAAAAAGTATTTTCCTAAAAGAACTAAATCTAGTTATCCATTGTCTTTTGTGTTTGGTTTAGCTTTTGCAGCAGGATGGACTCCATGTGTAGGTCCAATACTTGGAACCATTCTTACTCTTGCTGCCACAACCCCATCAGTCTCATTTCATTTGTTATTGGCCTATTCCCTTGGGTTGGGAATTCCTTTTGTACTAATTGGCATATTTTTCTCAAGGGCTACAAAAATAATTAAAGGAATGAGTAAGCATCTAAAATATTATAATTTGATATTGGGAGGATTCATCATCTTTTTAGGTATTCTTGTATTTACAAATCAACTTGCATACATTGCAAATTTTCCACTTTTAGATAAATTGGTGTTGTTAGGGTGATTAAATGAAATCAGAAATAAAGACACCGATAATTTTAGGAATCATAATTGTAACTGCAGTTATAGGACTTAGTCTATTCTTATCATCATTGGATTCTAAAGTTTTAGAATCCAAAAATGACTCTATTCAACAAAATACCGTTAATGATATAACTAAAATAGACAAATCAGGATTCAAGAAAGCTCCAAAACTAGTAGGAATCTCTGAATACATCAACATACAACCTGATAAATTACAAGAAAAAATTGATCATAGTGTTGTGCTATATGATATCTGGACTTATAGCTGCATAAACTGCATTCGTACTTTACCTTTCATTACATCTTGGAATGAAAAATATGCTGATCAGGGACTGTTAATCATTGGCATTCATTCCCCAGAATTTGAATTTGAAAAAGATGTTACTAATGTAAAGAATGCTGTTGAGAAATACGGAATAACATATCCTGTAGTTCTTGATAATGACAAAGAGACATGGAAGGCATTTGGAAATAATTATTGGCCACGTAAGTACATTGCAGATTCTGAAGGATACATTAGATATGATCATATTGGAGAAGGAGGATATCAGGAGACTGAAAAAATAATTCAACAATTACTAAAGGAGAGATCAGATTTGATGGGAACCAAATTAACTCTGCCTGAAGACACAGTTCAAATTAAAGAATTTGAGCATTCATGGATTAGAACTCCTGAATTATATTTTGGATATGATTTTGTAACAGGCAGAAATCAACTTGGAAGTCCTGAAGGATTTCAACCAAATCAAGATGTAACTTACTCTATTCCACAATCAAAACAAATTCATAAATTCTATCTTGATGGAACATGGAAAAATCTAGAAGGAAGTATGAAATTAGTTTCTAACTCTGGAACTATAGTTCTTCCGTATAGTGGAAAAGAAGTAAACATAGTAACAGCTGGTGATGCAAATTTAAAAATTAAAATTGATGGAAAAACTATCGATCCTGCTTTTGCTGGAAAAGATGTTGATATTAATGGACAAGTAAGAGTACAAGAACCAAGACTGTACAATATTGTTCAAACCGAAACATCTGAAGATCATACTTTGGAAATTTTAGTTGAAAGCCCCGGGTTTGAGATTTTCACATTCACTTTTGGTTGAGTTTTTTTTAAAAACGAAAATTCATATTTTTTGATTTTAATTAAAAAAAAGATAGAGTTTATGGATTAACCATTGCTAGTTTATCTTGGATTCTATCATAGTAACCATTTAGCTCCATTGCTGGAATGTAAAATGTTGCAGAAATTACATCTCCTGGTTTAGCAGTGCAATCAGATACTACTACTGAATGTTTCATTACTGATTCACCAACACAACCATGTTCTGTAACTGCGATAACAGTGACATCTTCTGTTACAAGAGTTGGAACAAAATTCCATGGTGTTAATGTGAATACCAGTATTACTGATGTTGCAGCAGCCAAAATTAGTATGAATTTCAGTACTGGAGCCTTCTTTTCTATTTGTTTTGTTTTTTCCATTTTTGTTCATTATTAGTTATCACTCGAATTATATAACCTAGAGATAATTTTTGTAATAGTGCTAACTATTTGATATAAATCAGTTCTTTTAAAATTATTCTTACTACTAAATCCTTAAGTTAAAATGATATTACAACAAATTATTGTCTTTTTTTGAATCTGATTTTAAAGAAATAATATTTGTGGCAGAAAAAATTCATGCTCATTATTGGCCACTTGATTCTCCAACATGGAGTGATGTGATAAAAAAACAAATTGATACAGACATCAACAAAAATAAAGAAAAAAAACAGGTAGTAATAAAAAATAATGTTATTTTAATTGATAACTATGAATTTACATCTCTTAAAAAAATCGGATTAACTATACCGTTATTTAAAAAACAGTTTACATTAGTGTTTGAAGGAAAATTTGACAACTTTTTTGCTCATGTACATGTTACAACAAGTATTGAAAATTATCTTGAAATATTTAACAATCTAATACACTGGAGATCAAAATATTTTTCAGATAGTATACTTTGAACCTTACTTTTTTAGTTAATTAATTCTAAATCTTTTCTAATAATAATTCAGAATTAATCATTTACATTGTTTGTTTTTTTTAGTAGCAGAAAGTTGATTGGATATCGCTTTATGATTCTAAAATTCTAATTACTTTATTTGGAATATCTTTTAACCTACTTGCAGCCAAAGTATTTTCATATCCTAAATGTTTTAGATTGTTTGCAATTATGGTAGCTCTTACTGTATTTGAGCCTAAACCTAATGCTACCATCTTAATTCCGAGATTTTTTAATGATTTTGTTATTGCTCTTACTGCATCCGGATCTGATGGTTCTCCATCAGTTAGAGTCAAAAAAATATCTGGTCTTTTAGACTGTAATATGGGAAGCATTTTGTCATATACTTCTGCTAAAGGAGTAGATCCATTTGCATCAATTTGTGCTAATCTTTTTGCAGAAGCATTATTCCATTTCATATTGTCTGGCTTTATAGACCAACATACAACGTTTCTATTATGTGTGTTAAATGCATAAATTGCAAATTTTACTTTTAGATATGCTAATACTTCACAAAGTGCAAGTGTTGCTTTTTTGTATTCTAATGCATCTGATGCAATACTTGATGAATGATCTAATAAAATAACTATTTTTGTTTTAATTGATTTTTTAATGTCTATAAAAAATGGATCGTGCCCTTCAATGTAATTTTCTTCATCAAACTCATCACCACTAATGAAATGCTGTTCTTTCCATCCTGATTTTAATTCTCTAAATTTTGTTTTTAAATTATTTATTAAATTCAAATCATAGATTGTTGTTTCATCAACATTAGTAATGGTTGGAATTTGAATTCCAATTGATTCAGAAGTTAGTCCTTTGTTATCATTTTTCTTCTTTTCATCTAGGATTACTTTGTATTCATCATAGATGCTATCTCCTCTGAGTATTGCTTTAGTGTCAATTTTTCCAAAATCTCCTTCTTTATTTTTTGAAATTACTGTGAGAAATTTCATTAATTCTTCTTCTGAAATAGCCATCCCTGCTTTCATAAATGGTAACGATACAGGAATTGTAAGTAATGAATCAATATCTAAAATTTTAATGATTTCTGTTACATTTTTTTCAAGCCATTCTGTATCATAATTTTTTTCTATTGATTCAAGTACTATTTTTTTAGCAAATTTATCTGCATTTTTTATTCTTTCAAACTGGCTGGATTGAATCTCTCCTCTAATTGTTCCAAACATAAAATATTGATAAAACGCTTCTACAATTCGTGCTTTTCCATAAACTGAGTGTAATAATGGTCTTGATACTAGCATATACGCATAATTAAAAATAATTTCTTCATCCATACCTCTCCACAGCTTTCTTCCTAATTGTTCAACTCTACGTGTCTCCATTGTATTTAGAATAAATCCAAATGCATGATCATTGCTAAGTATTTTTTTACAAAATTTTATTCTCATTGCCTCATACCATAAGGATGTTCTAAATTGTCTGTATCTTTGAAAATCGTTTCCTATCCTTTTTTCAATTGGTGTTAGGATAACTCTATTATCTTGTAATCTAGTTCTTGTCTCAACTTTATTTGAAAATTCAACTGTGATGTTTTCTCTTTCAGCCCATCTTCTTATTAGAAATGTGGCAATTTCAACTATCGATTCATTTAGTAATTGTAATGATTGCATCTAATTACCAAACATCGAAGTTATGATGTCGCTAACTTTTTGGTATTCTATATTTCCCCACTGTGTATACACATTACCAAAAACAATCTTTGCTGATTCTTTAGATGACATTCCTTTTTCTAGTAGTTTTCCAAATGCAATTGTTTCCCTTAAACTAGGTGAATAAAATAGTTCTTCAACTGCAGCTGCCTGTCTTAATATGTTGGCAAGTTTGATGGCTTGAATAATTTCAGAATCATGGTTTCCAGAAACGTGTCTCTTAACAATTTCCAATTCTACATTTTCAGATGGATATTCTAAGCTAATTCTAACTGGAAATCTGCTGAGTAATTGTGGTGGAAGTTCTTTTGTTCCACTATGTGTAAGGGGATTAATTGTTGCAATCACAAACCACCCTTCTTTAGCTTTAACAGTTTCACCTGTAGATTCTTTTAAAATAATCTGTCTCCTATCATCTAATGCTTCATCTAATCGAAGCAGTACATCTGCCTCAGCAGCGTTTATTTCATCTAGGTATAACATACTGCCTTCTTTCATGGATTTAATCAAAAGACCTTCTTCAAAATTTACTGTGCCATCGGTTAGAGTTTTAGTTCCAATTAGATGACTTTCACGAGTTCTAAGACTAAAATTTATTGATTCTAATTTCATGTTTTTATTCTCTGCAAAATCTCTGACCAGAGATGTTTTTCCTGTACCTTTTGGGCCAATTATCAATACAAAAAGATCTGCTTCATATGCTTTGTTTAAAATACGAATTGAATCATTCCAGTCTAAATATGATGTTTCTTTTAACATGTAATATTTTTTTAATTAGTTTACAAATAAAGCTTAGTTTTGATATTGGGATAATTTAGCATTAGATTCATCTAGAATCTGATGAAGCTTTTTACTCCAATCATTGAATCCATCTGGAGTGTCTGGATAATTATGATAATGTTCAGTCAAAAGTCTGTTTTGTTGTGTAGTAAAACGTAATCCGTCAGCAAGCTTCTTGTTGAGTGCGCCTCTGATCATCATTCCTAATTTTGTAACATTTGAAAAATCTGGATGCTCTCCTTTAGAAATTGCTTCAACGTCCATATTTCCTAGAAAATGTTTCATTCCATAACTGATTTGTTCATTTGTAAGAGTTTGAATAAGTCTTCTAAAAATCTCAAGGCCTGCTGTTTTGTATCCATATTCATTTACAAATTCCTTATTGTACTTCCATAATCCTTTCTCTGTTACATCTCCAGACTGAATTGCTTCTACCACGCATTTTCCAACAATAGTACCTGCTACTAATGCAGGGCCTATGCCTCCAGCGTCAAGTGGTTTTGGCATCCATGCAGAATCTCCAACTAAAACAAATCCATTTGCAACCATGCAATCGTTTTGTCTTCTAACTGAAACTTGAAAATTTCCAGTTGCATTGTTTTTATCTTGAGGATCTTCTGAAAGTCTTGGATTTTTTATTGCACGATTTCTTTCTACATATTCATTAATCAACGAGGATACGCTATCACTTTTACCTAGTCTTTGGTTTCGTTTTTCAAGAAGTGTTTTCTCAACACCTAACCCAATGTTTACTTTATTCTTTCCTTTTGGAAATACCCATCCATATCCTCCTGGAGCAATATCTTGATCAAGATGAATTATACAATAATCAGGATCAAATTCAGTTAGATCTTTTTCACCGTCCTCAAAATACATGATGTGTCTTCCTGTAGACTCTACATCTCTACGGTCTACTTTTTTCTCCATCTTTGTTGTATTTGAAATCTGATTACGAAGCATTGATGTCATTCCTGTAGCATCGACTACAACTTTGGCTGTCTTTTTGTAAGGTGTTTTCGTTTTATTGTCTATGCCTTGAACTCCTACCACTTGATTTCCTTCATACACTAATCCTGTAAGGTTAATTTCAAAATCAAAGTCAACTCCCATTGCTAACGTTCTTTGGTTTTGACGTTCTGGTAGAACTTGTCTGTTGAGCATATATCCTGCACCATCAAATGGAATAGATGTCTCTCTATCTGGAGAAAACGCCATTACCCCTTTTACTTTATGTTCAATTTCCGGTTCCGTCCAATTAACTTTAATTCTAGTTGTCATGTAATCCACAGCTTCTTTACTAACAGCATCTCCACAAATCCATCCTGACACACTTTTGAGTCCTGGCAAGTTTGATGGACTTCTATCAATTACTAGAATTTTTAATCCTTGATTAGAATAATGTGAAACGGATTGAGCTGCTATAGTTCCTGCTAATCCGCCTCCTGCTATTATGACGTCGTAATCTGACACAAAAGAAAGCGCCGTTTATCCGTATTTAAAATAATACCATGACTCTAGGTGAGCAAATAATTAATCAATTCAAAAATGGGGTCGGTTCGTCGCGGCGTCTTCAAAGCTTTCGCTCAGACTGGAGCGGCTATTATCTCCTCATTCCCAAATTGTTTTGTCTCTTATTCCTATTTAATCTAGTTGGCGTTCTGGAGTATGTCACTGAATATTTTGACTGTATCTTTTTTATTGTAAATTGGAGTGTGAATTTTTATCTTAATAGTATCTTTTTCTTTAAATGCTAAATTTCCTTTAATGAATTCTTGTTTATCTAATCTAATGTGAAATCTAGAATCGACTGTTCTTTCTTCTATTTGTTCAACTAACTCCTTTTTTTGCTCACTTGATAAAGAACCTACAAATCTCTCAACAAAATATTGAGCCTGATTTTTTCCAAAATTTGCATTTAGTACTGTTATTGGATTTTCAAAATGACCTGTTGTTTGATTTACTGTAAAGATGTCTTTTAATTCAAACATATCCTCAAACGATTTCAAGAATTTTGAAATGTCTTCTGTTGCGTGTATTATAACATCAATTGTAACTTCTAATTTGTAAACCATTATCAATAAGAATACGCTTGTTGTTTAAGCTTCAAGTAATGCTATTTCTTTTTCTGCGGTTCTGATAAGCTTAACTTTCTCTAGACCTACATGTCTTACTCGAATAACTTTCTTAAATGCAGCCATGATATCTGAGTTAATCTTACTGTAACATGTGGCTTGAACAAATTGATCAATTGTCATTTGAGGTACTGTGTTGTTAATTACATCTCTTGCAATCAATCGTAATGCGTGTTTTCTGGATGTGTTAAGCTGTCTATGTGTAAGAGCAAGTATTTTGATTCTAAAAACATAACCGTCTTTAGTTTTAATATCTATGACGAAATTTATTTTAGATGAACCTCGTCTAACTAGACTTCGCAAAAATTCTTTAGAATATTCATATCTTTTAAAAATCGTTGTAGCTTTTTCTCCTTCGACTTTGTTTATCTGGAAGTAAATTTTGTATTGATGCTGTGATGGATCTCCTTTTAGTATATCATATAATGTAACTTCTAAAACTCTACCTACTGCGTTTTCATCATCAGTAATTGGAACATATGCAATTGGAACATTGTTAAACGAGTCTGGGGCGTTAACTGTTACCCATTTCTTTTCTCGCCATTTGTCCTTTACTCGTCCTTTTCTACGTGCCAATTATTAACGACCTTTGAATCCAAAATATAAGGGTATGTGACTAAATTGTATTTTTGCCCATGTATTTTTGTAAAACTTTTGGAATTGTAATATGACCATCTTTAGTTTGAAAATTTTCCATTATTGAAACTAAAACACGTGATGTTGCAATTAATGTGCTATTTAATGTGTGCAAATATTGTGTATCTTCGTTTGTCTTGTCTCTAAATCTAATCTTTAGTCTTCTTGCTTGATAGTCTAAACAATTTGAACATGAAACAATTTCTCTGTATGCATTTTGGCCTGCCATCCAAGCCTCTATGTCATATGTTTTTGCAGAAACTTTTCCCATGTCGCCTGATGATAAAAGCAACACTTTGTACGGGATCTCTAATTTTTGGTAAAATTCCTCGGCATTTGATAACATTTTCTCATGTTCATCCCATGATTCATCTGGTCGTGTAAAGACAAATTGTTCGATTTTATCAAATTGATGAACTCGAAATATTCCTTTTTGATCTCTTCCATGTGCCCCAGCTTCTTTTCTAAAACATGGGCTTACGCCAGCATATCTTAAAGGAAGATCCTTTCCTTCAATTATCTCGTCAGAATGCATTGCTGCCATTGCATGCTCTGATGTTCCTATCATGTAGAGATCTTCATTTTCAATTTTGTATATTACTTCTTCAAAATCATTGGCAATTACTGCTCCTTCCATAGATTGACGATTTATCATGTATGGAGGTTGGATTAATGAATAATTTTTTTCAGCAAGAAAATCTAATGCATAATGAATAAGTGATTGATTCAACCTCACTAGATCATTTTTTAAATAATAAAATCTTGCACCTGCTACTTTGGCAGCTCTTTCCAGATCTACAAGATCTAATTTTTCAGAAATATCTATATGATCATTTATCTTAAAATCAAATTCAGGAATTTTACCCCATTTTTTAATTTCCTTGTTGGCAGTTTCATCTTTTCCAAGAGGTACAGACTCATGAATGAGATTTGGAATTGATAGTGCCAGACTTGAATATTTTTTTTCTATTTCAATCTGTAGCGTTTCTAATTTTGTAAGTTCTGCTGAAATATTTTTCATTTCATCTAAAGTCGATGAGATGTCTTGACCTGCTTTCTTTTTTTGAGAAATCTCCATTGCTATTTGATTTTTCTTTTTTCTCAACTCATCCGTTTTTATAATAAACTCTCTTCTTTTTTGATCTACATCTATCAATTCATCAAAATCATATTCAACATTTCTTGCTTTGATCATCTCTCTGATCATTTGATGATTATCTTTGATTATTTTTGGATCCAGCATTATTCAATCACCTTTAATGCAACCTGAACATGTTCTAAAACTTCATCAATAACACCAATCAATTTTTTCATGTTTTCCTTACTTTCAAAATTAAAAACAAGTCTATTATCAATATTTTCCACATGAAGGCTCAACCCTTCTGGAAAATTCACATTATCTGGCTCCAATGCTTTTTTTACAGTTTCTGCCTTCTCTTTTGAAAGATTATTGAGTACTACCTGAACTTGGCATGTTAACGACATTTACTTCTAAGTAATCTAGAAATCCATCTAATTTGTCTTTAGTTATTTTTGCACCGGCGGCGGCATTATGGCCTCCACCAACACCATCAAATTTTTCAGCACCTATTTTCATTAACTCGCTTAAATTAATCTCTGATTTACAACCAAATGATTTTCTAGATGAAAATTTGATGGTGTTCTCTTCTCCACCTGTTCTTAAAATTATGATTTTTCCAGCATTTTTTGGAGATCCTGCAATTAGTGATGATATGGTACCTGTCATCATTTCTGGAACAATCCCTTCTCCGTTTACCATCACACATGTTTTGCTTTCTGATATTCTCCATCTCTCGTTTGCTAAGACGTTCATGTATTCTCTGATCATCTTTCTATAATCTGTAAGTATTGTTTCTCCCCTCTCTTAGAATTTTGTTTCTATCACCCATGCAAACCGCGATTCCTACTCCTGATCTGCTGATTCTTCCACATGAATTAAGCATAGTAGAAAACTCTCTTCCATCACGCAAAAAACTTCTTTTATCTTCTCTGGGAAATGTGTAGGTATATCCAATTAATTCAGACATTATCTCAGTTGCATTCTTTCCTGAAGTGAATTTTGTAATGGTTTCAATAACCGTTCTTTTTTCTTCGTCATTTAGTTCTGCTGGCACTCGCCACCTGCCCCCATCTTTAAGTTGAATCCCAGAAGAATTCAAAAGTGAAAGACATGCGTCTCTATTCCATGTTAGACCTTCGATAAACGGTTGTGAAGTAAATGCAAGTGCATCAGGAAGTGGTCTAGTTTCTCTTCCAACTAATAATAAATCAAGATCAATGTCAACTAATCCTTCCTCTTTTGCAATATTTGCAATTTCATAATTTTTTCCAATAAATGACTTTCTTTCACCTTGATCCTGCCTGTCTCCTAAAGCTGAAACAACTGCTATTGCTGATAAATCAGTATTTTTATCATCCAATGCCATTGCTGCAAGATATGCCATACCACCTGCACAAATTTCTGTACCTCCATCAATACCGTATTTCCAAGCATTGATCACATTTTGATTTTCTTTTTCATCTTCTGAAATTTGATGATGATCTAAAACAATCCAGTTTTCTCCTAACGATTCATCTAAATTTTTTGAAAAACCACCTGCAAGATCTGTAATCACATGAAATTCTCTTGAATCTTTTTTTAGTGATTCAATAACTTTTTTACTAAATTCTTTGGATGTTCTAACGGTGCATTTTGCACCTGCTCTTATGAGTGCCTTAGTGATAATACTGCCAGATGTTAATCCATCACAATCAATGTGAGTTGTAACTGAAATTGATTTTCTTGATTTTATACAATCTGAAATTTTATCTTTAAAAAAATGAAAGAGACTCATCAAGAGTTTTTGTCATTACTCTAATTGAGCAACCACTGATTTATATTTCCAATTTTGAGGAATGCGATCTATCCTTTTGTAATATACTGATAGTCTATGCACTTTGGCCTCGATTAACTCAAGAGATCTCACGTTTCTGTTATCTCCTTTGTTTGACTTAAGATGTTTTTGAAGGCCAACTGCTTTTCGTACTATGTTGTCCAAGTCTTCTGGCATTTCTGGTTTAAGATCGTTTTCCTCTAATATCTGACCGATGCTTTTCTTGGTAATTGGCTTAATGAGTGGAATTGAATGTTGATCTCTAAGTTTTAATCCAATTTGACTTGGTGTTAAACCATCTTTAGCGTACTTTACAACTAATTCTTCGATTTCTTTGGGACTAATGGTGATCCATGATGGTGCACGAAGGGTAGCTGGTCTTATGCTATGTGATTTTCCGTGTCTATGTGTGTGTAATCGTCCCATGATTTGGCTGAATTTGAAACAAAATTAAACGTTACTTATTCCGGATCTCGCACATGATCTTTGTATTTTGAGGTTTAGAATAAAAGTTAAATATGTACAATATCGATACAACGAACAGGTAAACTGTATGAATACAAAAATACTTTTAGCAGCATCCTTAATAGCTGTATTCGCCATTGGTAGCTTTGCACCAGTTATGGTTGCATATGCACAATACATGGGCAACGTTGGTTCAGAAGGACAAACTGGATCATACACCTTAGAAGAAGCTCTCGAGATTCAAAAACGAAGAGTTGATGCAGCAAAAGCAAACCCAGCATCTGGATCAGGTACTCCTTATCTTGACGCTGGTGGTGTGATTGGAGCAGCAGCAATTTCAGCAGCAGTCTTTGGTGGTATTGCAGGAGCTCTCTTCCTTAGAGGAAGATCTGGCAAATACGCAGCAATGGGAAGAGGATAAACAAACCTTATTTTTCTCTTATTTTATTTTATAATCTTTAGTGAATACTGATCTCGTACTTTTTGATAATAAAAGAAATGTATATATCGCACAAATAGAGCCAAAATATACAATGACTCCTATCGTAGGAACTTTCCTAAGCATCCTGTCTTCACTTACAGGTCAGTTAGGACCAAACTATGATCCATTATTCTATGATGTAATGATTTACATCTTCGGAACCATAATGTTCTCGATATTCCTTCTTGGAATTATCTCATTCTGGTTACGTGTACACGGATGGGCTTACAAAGACAACCGTGAGAGATGGGTCGATGAATTGGACAGACACTTTGAAAGAGAAGGCATCGGTCTAATTCCAGATAACGGTAAATACTGGTAAAATCACTCCTTTCTTCTTTTCATTATTTTTAAATTTTAAAGTAAATTTATTTTTTATAATTTTACTCCAAAATTAACAAAGTCTACTTTGATTATTTTTTAATAATTTGATTAATTTTGAGGTGGCAAGAAATCCTTGTCTTTTGATTCATCATATGCCTTTGACGTAAACATTGCCTTGTAATGATAGCCATCTTGTAATGGAGTGCTGATGAAATTCTCCGATAATCTATCATTGACATAGATTGCTGATTTTGTTTCATCCATGTCTCTAAGGGGGAATTTGAAAATCCACAAAAAGTGCCCTATTTCAAAATTAGGATCTTCTTTCCATTCGGCATAAACGGTTCCATCATCACTTAATGTGTAAATTGCCCTTTGACATCCACCTTCCATAAAACCAACATTAGCTGGAATGTCTGCTTTCTTATTGTCTACATAAAGTTCAACGGTAAATGATATTTTCCAATTTTTTGCAATATCATTAATACACGCATTTCGTGGTTGCTCACCAATGAGTGGATTTACTACTAAAACTGTAATTAATACTGCAACGGCACCTACACACGCACTTAAAACTAAAAATCTTAAAGTTTTGCTTCTCTTGTATGGGTCTCCCATACCTGGCCATTTCATACGGTGATTTTTTGAGATTCACTTAAAGTCCTTTCTGTTAATTATCCATTATTTCAATCGTATCAAATTTGTCTTGATGATCAGCTAGAAAATATGTGATCTCATCAGAATCAATTTCTAACCATTCTGATTCACCTTGGTATGGCAAATAATCCTCAACAAAAAGATCTCCATGTCCTGTCAATCTCACAATCATCTTTTCTTTTTTTGGAATTATTCCAAATGGTAATTTGAGGACTTTGCCTCTTTTTTGATTTTGTATGTTTACTTTGTATTTGTCAGTTCGAAATTCAACATCTCCAAAAAAATAACTTTGAAATATGTCTACTTTGATAATTTTAAAACTTAGCATGATTAATTGTAATTTTTCTTAGATAAAACTTGGTTGTTTAGAATCATACTTTACGTTAGTCGTAAGTACAAAATAGAAAATGAAAAGGAAAAGTTGGGAAGTTTAGATTACTTGCCAGGGTCTTGTTGCAAACG
This sequence comes from Candidatus Nitrosarchaeum limnium BG20, assembly GCF_000241145.1. Classification (NCBI taxonomy): domain Archaea; kingdom Thermoproteati; phylum Nitrososphaerota; class Nitrososphaeria; order Nitrosopumilales; family Nitrosopumilaceae; genus Nitrosarchaeum; species Candidatus Nitrosarchaeum limnium. Next base: position 23,573 of record NZ_AHJG01000287.1, read on the forward strand.
TGATTACATAACCAACGCCGATGATAATTGATTGATATGCGATGTTGGTGTATGGAATTGGTTTGAGAATTGGGTCTCCTTCAACGACTACTGTTTGACCTGGACCGAGTCCTGGACCCACTTTAGCAATATTGAGTTGGGTGTGTACGTGGTATACACCTGCTTCAAGTGCTTTTGCAGATAATTCATAATCGACTACAGAGTTTCCTGCAATATCGAATACGTTTCCAGGTGGATCTCTTGCGAGCATTTCCCATCTGTTACCTGCATTAGTGGATTCTGAGAAAATGGATAACCATCCTCTTAGATCTCTTTCTACAAGACTGACTAACGTACCTTTAACGGTTAAAGTTTCACCAGTTTGTAGGGACTGTCTGTTGAAAGTTTCATCTTCAATTCTGACGAAACGACTCTGAAGTTGTGCTTGGACACCGTGTGCATCAGCAGTTGGTAATATGGATTCAACCCAGTTGAAACCAAGTGTACCTAACGCTAGTACAACAGTAAGTCCTAATACGAAAATCTTTTTTTCGACCATAGTCCTAATATTCAGAATGATAATACACATTGTTATATATTTTACCTTCATAACGAGGATCGACCAGATATGAATATGTTCAGCATCAATGATTAACATTGAAATTACCAAAAAAATGATACAATTATTTCAAATTATGCTATTTTCTAGGTGAATAATTATGCTGTTTTAGCATTTAATTTATTAAAATTTTTATAAAATTCTTTTTTTAGAAAACTCTTGCTTTATATGCAGAATTAACATGTAGTTAGTCATGGCACAGATGCCCGCATTAATCCCAAAAGAAGTCGAGATCCAGAGACTTAAAAAAATCTGGCTTATCGTCATTGCTATGGGTTCAACTGCAGCATCAGTCGAAGTAGACAACTTCGTTGATGGTTCTTTACATCAGACATCTATCAGAGATAGTGCATTTACACCAGCACACTGGTGGCTATATTCCCATTTCATCACATTACCACTTGGATGGGCAGCAGCAGCAATCTATGATAGAAAAGTACCAGTACTCAGAGGTCCAAATAACTCAATTAACACTGGATTGAAGATGACCATTCTTGGTTACCTTGCAACCATGTTTACAATTGGAGTCAATGAGATGTGGCACTTCTGGTTTGTAGAGGAAATCTTTGCAGTACCAAATCACTGGATGTTTAACATGGGTGTTGTAGTAGCATTCATGGGAGCACTTGCATACGTAGTCAGAGTATATGCTAGACTCGTAGAACTAGGTGCAGAAACTCCAGGTGAGAATCCGTACGTTGCAGAGATGTACAAGATGGCTTTAGAAGGCAAATTGTACAGCAGAGCAATTCCATAGACAAAACGTGCAAAAGCACACCTTTTTCTCTTTTATTATTTTATTATCACGAAGATCGTACTGAGGTTGCACTTTAAGAAAGACTTAAAAGGATTCTGATTAGTATAATTCCAGAATGACTCTTCCGAAAGGATTTGGTTCAAGTGGCGCAGGTGGCGCATCTAGTTCCGATGTAGAAAGAATGATTGGCAGACGTGTCGAAAACATGACTGGTATGATCACAATTTCTTACATTGCAGCTTGGTTAGCAACTTTTGGTGGTACTGCAGCAGGATATTTCTATTATCCTTGGGCATATCCAACAAACAGTGGTCATTATGCGTTCATTGTTCTGACAATTATTGAGGCAATTGGTTACCTCTTCTGTGTTAAAGTAATGGAAGAAGGCTCTAAGAAAAACAGCAACGGTATAGTTGCTGCTGTTATTGGAGCTACTGCCGTAGGCACTGTAATCATATCACTATATGTCGGATTTTAGAAGGAAATTCCTTCAGACATCTTCTTTTTACTTTATTTTAAATTAAAAACAACGATCTACATCAAACTCTAAAATTTTATATACTGACCGTTTATTCTAGTTCATAATGGTCTGGCTAAGACGATGTACTCACTACTTATTCATAGTAGTAGTTGCAGTTAACTCTACACTGTTAACAATTAATGCAGGAGACTACATTTTCTATACTGACTGGGCTTGGACATCCTTTGTGGTATTTTCAATATCACAAACATTGATGCTCGCGGTAGGTGCAACATACTACCTGACATTTACAGGTGTTCCAGGAACAGCGACGTATTACGCCCTAATTATGACAGTATACACATGGATAGCAAAAGGTGCATGGTTTGCACTAGGATATCCATATGACTTCATTGTAACACCAGTTTGGTTACCATCAGCAATGTTGCTTGATTTAGCCTATTGGGCCACAAAGAAGAACAAGCACTCCTTGATACTGTTTGGCGGTGTACTAGTAGGAATGTCTTTACCATTATTCAACATGGTAAACCTGATAACAGTAGCAGACCCACTAGAAACGGCATTCAAATACCCAAGACCAACATTACCACCATACATGACACCAATAGAACCTCAAGTAGGTAAATTCTATAACAGTCCAGTAGCACTGGGTGCAGGTGCAGGTGCAGTATTGTCGGTTACATTTACAGCATTAGGTTGTAAATTAAACACTTGGACATACAGATGGATGGCCGCTTGGTCAAAGTGGGACTAAAACTCCAATCTTTTCCTTTTCATTTTATTATCTATACTTAGAGTAATCTGTAGGGCAATCATTCTAAAATTTGATTAAAAAATATTGTACATATTGTGATCTTTTGTTGTCTCTTTTAACAATATGTGATAATGTAATAATCATATGTGAAGCAACAGTACGATCAGATTTTAGTAACTCCAAAACCATTTGTAAAATGGGCTGGAGGAAAAGACAATTAATTCCTATTCTTAATCAAAACATTCCTGAATCTTTTGGTACGTATTACGAACCATTTCTTGGAGGTGGTGCTTTACTATTCAATATTCTTACTGGTAAGAACGGTCAAAAATGTAGCATCTCAGATTTGAATTCTGATCTTGTATTGGCTTACACTACAATTAGAGATAAAATCGATGCTCTGATTACATCTCTAAAAAGTCATGAGAAAAACTATCAAAAAGATTCTCAGACATACTACTATTCAATCCGCGAAAGTAATCCTAGAAGCGAAATTGAAAAAACATCACGATTAATCTTTTTGAATAGAACTTGTTTTAATGGACTTTATCGAGTAAACAGTAAAGGAAAGTTCAATGTACCGTTAGGCAAATACTCTAATCCAAATATTGTAAATGAAGAAAATCTACGTGCCGTTAGTAGTATTTTAAGATCAAATAGAATTTCAATCAATTGCAGAGATTTTGCTGCAGTATTGCGAGATGCAAAAAAAAGGAGATTTAGTATATTTTGATCCTCCATATCAACCGGTAAGTGCCACTGCAAATTTCACAAGTTATACCACTAAAAATTTCACATATGATGATTTGACAAGACTGGCAGATCTTTGTTTAAAGTTAGACTCCAAAGGATGTAATGTATTATTGTCCAATTCTAATTCAAAAGAAGTGGCAGAAATCTTTTCAAAAAATCCTTGGAAAATACTTAAGATAAATGCCAATAGATCAATTAACTCCAATTCTAAAAAAAGAACTGGTCACTTTGAACTATTGATAAAAAATTATTAAAGCTCCGAACGGGATCTGAACCCGCGACCTTTACCTTACCAAGGTAACGCTCTACCAGGCTGAGCTATCGAAGCACAAATTTTTAGCAATTGAAAATCCTTATAATTCTTGATTATGTGTCAAAACTCTCTAAACCGTTAAATTTCACACAAAATCCTATCTTTTTGGAGGAGTAATCAAGCCTGGCCAAAGTAAGCACAAAGTGCTTTTGGACATGCAGGACTTAAGATCATAAAAATGGGTGATCCTGTCTCTCAGGAGTTCGTGGGTTCAAATCCCACCTCCTCCACTGCTCCTTATTTTTGAGGTCTGATTCCTCTAGAATTCAAAACTTCGTATACGTCAGGTAATGAAAATACAAATCCAATATGAACACAGTCTTTTTCTTCACAAAGCTGACAGAACAACTCTCCTTTTTGTACTGCAACTTCTGCAATTCTGTTTTTGATATTATCTTTTAGAACCACTCGATCTTCATCTACTGAAATCTTTTCAATCTTTGGAGCATATCTTGCAAAAGGTTTTGTCCTTTTGCATCATCTCCTCTAACATGTAAGTGACATAGCCCGAAAAACTATTGACACCTTTCATTGCAAGGCTGTCTTTATTTTTTTGATAGACATCTTGGAATTTGTCATAAACAGTTTCTGAAACAGTTATTGATTTGAATCCAGCTTTCGGCAATTTACTTTCCCTTACCGTACAATAAAGTACCGAAGTATATAAGATTTTATTTTCTTGGTTCTGTTACCTCATGTCTATTCTGAAAATTAGTCTTTATACAATACCTTAACTTTGTAGCAATATGGGTAGGAGTTACCAATCTACAGAAATAAGACAGAAGTTGATTGATGTTCTTAAAGATTCAAAGACAGGAATGTCTGGAGTTGAAATCTCTGAAAAACTCGGTGTTAATAGAACTACAATGACAAAGTATCTCAAAGTATTTGCTGCCGAAGGGTTTCTTAGACAAAAAGATATTGGCAATATCTCGTTATGGCTTTTAGAACCAGGACAGGAGACATTCTATTTTCCAGATGACTACTTTAAAGTTGCACCGTTATACCTTGAAAATTTGGTAAAAGGAAATGAGTCTCAAGTATACTCTTTAGTAAAAAACTGCATTAACTCTGGAGCATCAGTTAGAAAACTTGTTGCAGAAGTAATTCTCCCATCTATGGATTCAATACAAAAGCTATACAATGATGGCAAAATTGGAAAATCCGAAGAAAAACTTTTAGAACATATAATTTCTAAATCTCTGCAAATCCTAAGTCAAATATCTGTAGATCCCAATCCTAAAAAAAACATCATTGTCATTTCTGCTGATAATCAAAGTAACTTGTTATCAGAAGCAGCTTCGACATCTCTGCATTCTAATGAATGGAATGTATTTCATCTTGGGGATATGTCTTCTGCAATCAATGTTTTATTTGATCTTGACTTGCAAAAATTGATAGGAAAAATCTGGAAACAAAAATCTGGCGTACTGCTAATCTTGGTTTTTTCAAATACAGAAGAAGGATTGCATTTTTTTGCTGAATCTATAAACTCAATTAAGGAAAAAATGGGCAAAAAAATACGATTAGCCTTATGTGGTAAAAGTTGAAAAAAAGACAAAAATTGATTCAGATTTAATATCTGAAAAATTCGATGATATACTTCAATGGACTGAAAATGTATATGAAAATTCAAAATAAAAAATGGGCCCGATGTGATTCGAACACATGACCTTTCGATTATCAGTCGAACGCTCCAGCCAAGCTGAGCTACGAGCCCTTAAACCATCCTTTGGCAAGACTCATTTAAGTTTAATTTTCTATCCACTTGATTGAGCATCCAATTGAGGGATCAAAATCTTTTTCAATTTTCTCTCCAACTAGTAATTTTTTTATGTTATTTATCATCGTCTTTTCTGTAGCTATATCGTCTGGCTTCATGGCATTGTCTATTCTTCCATGAAATACAAGCTGTTTTTTGTTATTGAATAAGAAAGGATCTGGAGTGCATATTGCCCCATATTTTTTTGCAATTTCTTGAATATCATCAACTAGATAATCGAATTTGAAATTTTTTTCTTGTACTATTTTTTTCATATTTTCAAAACTATCTTCTGGATAGTCTTTAGCATCATTGCTGTTAATGCCTATTATTGCTATTTTATCACCAAATTTTTCATACAATTCATTGAGAGCATCTACTTTTGCTTTGACATATGGACAATGATTACACATGAAAATGACAAGTATTCCTTGATAACTGCTATAATCATTTAATGTGTGTTTTTTATCATCAACCCCTAAAAGTTGAAACTCTGGCGCAATATCGCCTGTTTTCAATTTAATTTGTGATTCTAAGAGTACCATGATGTAATCTGTTTTTGTATAAATAAAATTCTTGCCAATAAGACAACAATTAAAATCCACAGATTATTCCCTCATGTTGTGGGCTGGTAGTATAGCCTGGTAGTATACCCGCCTTGCACGCGGGGGGTCATGGGTTCAAATCCCGTCCAGTCCACTTACATTATATTCAGATCGATTATGAATTTCAGATTTCTGGATGGATTTAAATAGGATGAGTTTTGGTTTTAATCTATGACAAGCGCAGCTGATGCATGGCCAGTATGGATACCACTTATTGTTGGATTGGCTCCAGGTTTAGTATACTGGATGGCAATAACAGCAATGAAGAAAAGACGATAAATTTTACATCTCTTTTTTAACTTTTTATTATTACTCTTTTAGTGTAAACTGGGTTAAACGTTCTTACCTTTCTTGTTCACTATATCATATGTTGTATAAAATTAATCTCTAATTAATGAAATTTGTATGGAAAAAATTATTCTTAGTGTATTTCTGATTTTAATTCTATTTCCTATATCTTCTGGATTTTCTGCAGAGTATACTGATAACCGACCTACTTTATCTGTAGTTCTTACAAGTGATTCTCCATTTGTTTACAAAGATGATCAAGGTTATACTGTGGTTGTAGGCGAAGTTGAAAATACAAACAAACTAACTTCTGTTGCTAATGTGCGTATTCATGTAAATTTCTTTGATGATGTTAATTCTCAACCTCTAGATATTGTTGAAAGTGGCTCCATGATGAAGGTCATTCCACCACTAGGTAAATCTCCATACATGATAAAATCAAGCTCTCCAAATCTTGACATTACTCAAGCATCTGTCTCCCTAGTTGGATTCAATCCGGCTCCATCAAAATCTAATAATCTTTCTGTTGAAATAAGCGATATTTCTTTGGATCACACTCTTGATTTTTCCGGAGTACTGAAAAATGGAGCTGCTCCAATAAGTAACACTACTGTATATCTAGTATTTTATGATAATTTCGTCCCTTCGAGAATAATTGGAGTATCTCAAGTAGCGATTGGCGACGTTAAATCTAATGCAATAACTCCTTTCAGTTTTAATGAAAAGATCCCAACAAGATCTGTGGGATTCAAATTATTTGCCGAGTCTAATGTATTTTATTCTAATCCTATTGATGTAAAAATCCCAACACCATCTACAAAATTAGTTACTATTTCTAATGTGTCTGTACTGGATTCTGAAGGAAAACCTCTCTCAGAAATAAAAGTTGGTTCAACTGTAAAGATTCAAAGCGAATCTTGGATTCAATTTTCAGCAGATCAAAAATCTAATGATACACCATATACTTACTATGTTCAAATCAAACAATCAGGTAAAACGCCTTTTGTAGAATTCTTAGGGCAATATGACGGTAGCCATATTGGTGTTGACAAACAGTTTCCATCTGTAGATTGGATTCCTGAAAACAGTGGGTTGTTTTTTATTGAAACTTTCATTTGGGATAGAAATAATATTCCAATAGCTGATCAAGGGCCTATTGTATTGGTATTAGTAAATTAGTAGATTTATTTTCTTATCTTTCTATTTGATATTATGTCTGAATTCAGTCTTGTTGCAATGGGTGGCACTTTTGATATAATTCACAAAGGTCATCTTACACTTCTTTCAAAAGCATTTTCAATTTCTTCTAAAGTGATAATTGGACTAACCAGTGACGAATTAGCAGAAAAAAGAGGTAAAAAAACTCTGAATAAATACAGTAAAAGATTTAAAACACTAGTTCGTACTATTAACACCAATTTTCCAAACCATCTTTATCAAATCAGTAAACTTGACAATGATTTTGGTCCTGCAGTTTTAGAAGAAAATGTTGAGGCTCTAATAGTAAGTGATGAAACCGGTAATCAAGGAGCAATTTTAAATCAACTTCGTGCAGAAAAAAATCTTTCGCCAGTTAAAGTTGTGATAGTTCCTATGGTCTTGGCACAGGATGGAAATAGAATCTCTACTAGTAGAATAAAGAATTCTGAAATTGACGAGGAAGGTAACTTATCATCAATTGACTAGAAGCTTCTCTATGTTTGAGTAGTTGTAATAAAACAATATTTTTGGACTGTTTAATATGGCAATAATAAATAACATGATGAAAAAATTTGATGCTGATATTTCAAATCTAAAAGAAGGACTCTATCCAGAACATCTTGCGTATTGGTATGACAAAATAATTAAAGAGACCATTGAAATGGCTCCTCCATGGTTACAGGATAAGATCAAAGTAAAACAGGATCCAATTCTTACAATGAAATTTAATCTTGATATTTCAAAGAGAGCTGTGCGATATTTTATGATAGTAGTTGATAATAATTTGGATGAGATGCCATATTCCACAAAACTGTATTTTCTTAAAGTGCAAGAAATAATGGGCACTGAAATGGATAAGCCTCTTGTTTGACTTCTTTATTTTTAATTTAGGCACAAATTAGATCTCTACCTATCTATAACCAATAATGTTGAATTTGTATAAGAAAAATGGATTTGTATAAAGCAAAATATTCTGATAAAAAATTTGATAGACATTCTAAATCTAGTCAAACCTCTAATCGAAGTTTTAGAGATGATGAACCCTCAAGATCTTTTAGAAATTCAAAAGAAAAACGATCATCCAGAGATAGATATTCCAGAGATGAAAGAAAATCAGAAATGCACACTGTAACATGTGCTGATTGTGGAGACGAATGTCAAATTCCATTTGAACCGAAATTCAATAGACCTGTTTACTGTAGTGAATGCTTTCAAAAAAATAAACCACAAGAATCCA
>NZ_AHJG01000286.1:0-6712 GCF_000241145.1 Candidatus Nitrosarchaeum limnium BG20
TTTTCTTTTGTTTTGGGATCATCAGATCTTCCTCTTTGTTTTAGAAATTCAAATCGAGTATTAATGGATGCATGTATTGCAAGGAGTTTAACTGTTCCATATTTTCGTAATACATCTATTTCAGCGTTAGATCTTATTCCATCAATTATTATTACATTAGATTTTGAATTTGTAATCTGTGGTACTACTAATTCTGCAACCGCACCCTGACCATTTTTTTCTCGTAATTCAAGCATGAGTTTACCTAGATTAGGTCCGGTTGGATCAAGGTTTCTGTTTTTAGCTTCAGTTCTCACTATGTTTCCCATATTAATAATGTCATAACCTTTTTTTTTCAGACCGTCAGCAATTGTTGATTTTCCAGCTCCAGGCATCCCAGTTAAACAAACAATTAGTTTTGTCAATATTATAACAAAAATATGGCTGGTCTATGAAGCTACCGGAAATTATTTTAAAACATAATCAAAAGAAAAATGCATGAGAGTTTTTGTAGCAATTGAAATATCATCTGATAAAATAATTGATTCAATTTCCAAATTTCAATCTGAAATTAACATAAATGCTAAATCGATAGAACCACATAACCTACATTTTACATTACAATTTTTAGGAGAAATTTCAAAAGATATGCTTGATCATGTAAGTAGAGCATTAGATTCTGTTAAATTTTCAAAGTTTTCTGTAAATTTAAAAAATATTGGTGTTTTTCCAACACAAAAATTTCCAAGAATAATCTGGGTTGGAACTGATGAAAATGGAGGAAAATTACTAGTAGAATTAGCAAAGAAAGTAGAAAATGCACTTACTCCATTAGGTTTTACTGTTGATAAACCGTTTAAACCTCATATCACAGTGTTTAGAATTAAAAACAGGATTGGAGATATTAGCAAAGAAATGGATAAATTCAAATTAATTGATTTTGGTATACAACAAATTTCAGGATTTAAACTTAAACAAAGTGTTCTAAGTTCAAAAGGACCCACTTATACAGATTTAATGGAGGTAAAAGCAATATCATGAAAAAAATAATTTCTAGAATTGGAATGTCTGTAAATCCTTCTAAAAACACAATAAAAATAAAAAAACAAATTGCTGATGAAGCCTTTTCCCTAGTTAAAGAGCAGGTCAATAATTATCCTGAGTTAGTAGGACTAGAATTTGGTGGTTCCTATGCAAAAGATACTTGGTTATCTAATGAAGCAGATGTTGATATTTTTATTAAATTTAAAAAAACAATTACTGATGAAAAATTTGTAGATATTTCAAAAAAAATTGGATTTGAATCAATGAAAAAATACAAACCTTATGTAAGATATTCTGAGCATCCTTATGTAGAAGCCAAAATTAAGAAAACTAAAATCAACATAGTACCTTGTTATGACGTAAATTTAGGAGAATGGAAAAGTTCTGCTGATCGTTCACAATTCCATACAAAATACATGCAAAATGCACTTACACCTAAAATGAAAAATGAAGTTAGAATTCTTAAAACATTTCTAAAATCAACTAAAATTTATGGATCAGAAATTGCTAAACAAGGTTTTAGCGGTTATGTGTCAGAAGTTTTAATTTTAAATTTTGGAAGTTTTGAAAATGTAATAAAATCAATTGCAAAAATTCAACCAAATCAAATAATTGGAAATGCATCAAAAACATTTGAAACACCAATTGTAATTATGGATCCTATTGATAATAATAGAAATTTAGCTGCTGCAATTTCAAATGAGAATATAGGAAAATTTGTTCTTGTTTGTAGAGCTTTTCAAAAAAATCCTACTTTACAATTCTTTAAACCTAAAATATTAAAACCATCAAATAAAAATATTGAAAACGTTCTCGTAGTTAAATTTAATTTCAAAATGAGAAGTCCGGATATTATTTGGGGACAAATTAAAAGAGCTACAACTTCATTAGCAACACAATTAGAATTAGGAGGCTTCAAAGTTTTACGCTCAAAATCGTATTCTGATGAACAAAATGAGGCATGTTTATTATTTCTTCTAGAATCAACCAAGATTGCAAAAAATTATTCTAAAAAAGGTCCTGAAATCTTTAGAGAAGATGATTGTAATAGTTTTATCCTAAAAAATATTAAAAAAACAGAATTAATGTGGATTAGTGAAGATAAAAAAATTATTTCACTTGAGAAACGAAAACATGATGAAGCGTTAAAATTTATGAATGAATTTCTAAAAAATAATCTTCAAACAGGCATTCCCAAAGGATTACAGGCTGACTTTATGAAGGGATTCAAAGTGTTTGTAGGAAATAGAAATTTAAGCAAATCAATTAAAGAGGCAATTTCGGATCTAATTTCAACTGATGGAACAATCTTTTATTCCAATTAAAAAACTTGTAAAAGAACCATATTCAAAAATTCTTGGTTATCCCAAAGCTAATTCACGTCAACTTAAATCTAGAGTTACTGAGTTAGAAAAATTAAAAATAAAATCAGTGTTATTTACTGGACCTACAACAATTGGTAATTTACAAATTCTAGGAAAGGGTTATGTCGGTGTAGTTGTTTTAGCAAAGAAAAAAAATGACATTATTGCATTAAAGATTAGAAGATTAGATTCTCAAAGAAGTGAGATGAAAAGTGAAGCAGATTTGCTTAGTATTGCAAATACAGTAAGTGTTGGACCAAAATTATACAGTGTAAGTAAAAATTTTTTAGTAATGGAATATCTAAAAGGAGAAAAAATAGAAGATTGGATATTATCTCTAAAAGGAGTTGGAAGTGCAAAGAAACTAAAATCTGTGATTAGAACAGTTTTAGAAGATTGTTATAGATTAGATCAGATAGGATTTGATCATGGTGAGTTAAGTAGTATTTCAAAACATGTGATTGTTGATAAATCAAGGTCAACTTTGATTGATTTTGAAAGTTCTAGTGTTAATAGAAGAGTATCAAATGTAACATCAGTAACTCAGGCTATTTTTATTGGATCAGGAATTGCTAAAAAAGTTCAAAGAATTTACAAAATTGCACAAAAACAAAAAATTATCGATGTTTTAAGAACGTACAAACAGGAACAAACAAGAGAAAGTTTTGATAATATTTTAAAGATATTAAAATTGTAATGGGGCCGGCAGGAATTGAACCTGCGACCACTAGTCCCCCAGACTAGTATCATACCAAGCTAGACTACGACCCCTCATGGAAGAGGCACAAAATGAAATTATTAAATCGTCGGGTTATTATTGATAATTAATGAAAATTTGTAACATTTGTCATAGAATTTCTGGAACTGATCAGGATCATCTTGATTGTATCCAAAAGATAAGAATAGAAAATGAAGATGAAAATTTTAAACAAAATATTCCTGAAAAATTAGATTTAGCAAAAGATACTTTAGGTTTGGGTGTTGAGGTAAAAGCGATTTTAGAGCATCTTACCAAAGAAAATAAAAAAGAAAATTCATCATAACCATTTAGTAAGTCGTTCTTTTTCAAATTGTAATTTTTCATCAAGATGTTTAGCTGTAGATTCAGTTAGATTTGTTGAGGGTTTTGGTTCAGAAAACATATCTACTTCAATTAAAGATGCAGTATTTCTTCCTGATTCAATAAAACATCCTCCTTTTCCATCAAATAAAGAAAATTCATTTTTAGATTCTATTTTTGAAATTATATTTTGTGCTACTGTTATTGCTTCTCCCTCTGCAAATATACCTGCTTTAGGTACTGATGCTGTTTCATTTACTGCTAAAGTTGTTACGTCTCCAACTGCATATACATCTTCAAATGGAGTTTTACATTCTCTATCAATTAAAATAAAACCACCTTCCTTTGCTAATCCTGATTCATAAATTACTTTAGGAGCAATGTGTGGTGGTATAGCAAGAAGTAAATCGAATTCCGCTTCTCCATTTTGAAAAATTAATTTATTTTTTTCCACTGATTTAATTTTACACGAATCATGAAAAATAATGTTTTCAGAGTTTATCAAATTAAGTATTTGTTGACTTATTTCTATACCAGCTACTGGCAATGTTATTGGTGCAGGACTGTACAAATGAATTTCAATTGAGTTTCTGACTTCTTCTTGTCTTAACATTGAATCAATCAATAAACTAGCCTCAAATGGAGCAGGTGGACATTTGTAAGGCATTCCCATAATAGATATAGCAATCTTACCAGACTTTATTTTTTTTATTTTATTATGAATTTCAGTTAACTGATTGTGATCATAAAGATTCATTCCATTTTCAGATAACCAGGGGATTTTTTCAGGAGCTAATACTGCACCCATTGCAATAATAAGAAAATCATATGACAGGATACCATTTCCGATTTCAATGTTTTTGTTATGAAGATTAATTTTAGTTATTTCTTCTTTTATGAAATTGATTTCTTTTTTTCTAAGCTCATTTAATGAGCCAATTGAATTTTCAAATGTTCTAGTTCCATTAATAATCCAAAGTTTGGCAAAGCCAACCATAAACCAGTCTTTTTTGTCAACTACGGTTATCTTGATTTGAGATGCTGGAAGATTTTTTCTAATTTCATTTGCTGCAGCTAATCCACCAAAACCTCCACCAAGAATCAACAAATGTGGAATATTATACAATTTAACGATCTTGTGTAGTTGGTCTGATTAAAATTTCATTTACATTAACATGTTTTGGTGCTTCTACTGCATAGACAATGGCATTTGCAATATCTTCAGCTTGTAATGATTCCATTTTTTTGGCACTTTCAACAAATGCCTGTAATGATTCATCAGTAATTGTGTTAGTTAGTTCCGTTGCAACTACTCCTGGTTCAATACATGTTACTCTAATGTTCTTTCTAACGCTAAGTTCTTGTCTTAGTCCTTCACTAAATGCTGTAATTGCATGTTTAGTTGCACAATAAACACTACCTGCAGGAAAAACTATTCTTCCAGCAACTGATGAGATGTTAATTATATGACCAGTTTTATTTTCAAGCATATGTGTAACAACTGCTCCAGTACAATACAATACACCTTTGATATTAACATCAATCATTTGATCCCATTCATCAACTTTCAAATTTTTGAAAAAACTCAGAGGCATCAAGCCTGCATTATTTACTAAAATATCCACTTTATTCCATTTTTTTAAAACATTTTCAACAAATGAATCACATTCATTTTTTTTGGTTACATCCAATTTTTGAGAATAAACCTCTCCACCATTTTCTTTAATTATTTTTTCTAATTTAGAAAGCATTTCAGTTCGTCTAGCACCAATAGCAACTTTTGCTCCTGCTTTTGAAAGTGCTAACGCTGTAGCAAAACCTATTCCACTACTTGCTCCGGTTATGATTGCTACTTTATCTTTAATCATCAAAATTCACTTATTCATTTTTAATTTTTACATTGTAAAAACGTTTACTTGAAATTTTAAAAATCAAATTTAAAATGATATGTTTACAAGTTTAATAGAAGAAAAACTGTACAATAATTATGAAGCCTGAGAAGTGTGCTTATTGTGGAGATATGGCAGACATGCCATTTCAGTGTAATTACTGCAAAGATCCATTTTGTTCTGAACATAGACTTCCAGAAGAACATAGATGTGTGAAGCTATCTCAGATTAGAGCTCAAAGGTTTGGAGAGAGAAAAGTGATTAGAGACGGTGGACCAAATAAACAAAACGTATTCAAACGAATGTTTAGAAAATTCAAATAGTTAAAAATCTAATATGGACTTTTGTCTGGAGATATTTTTGCACGTCTTCCTTGATAGATTAATGCTATAGCCAGTGCAAACATAACCATTGCAGTTAAAGGAAAATTTTGTGGTGCTGGTAAGACAAACCAATAGTAAATTCCAAATCCAATTGATACAACAGCTTGCGACCAAAGCTTAATCCATTTTGGAGTTTTAACTGCTCTACTAATTGCTTCTACAATAAAGATACCAATTACTGGATAAATCGTATAAAATAGAAAATCAATAACATCTACTCCTGTGTGTGTCATAAATTAGAATTGTTAGAGGTCTAATTTCTATCTAATCTTCCCAACGAACTTTAGTTGCAATATTTTTAGCAATTAGTGCTTGAGCATTTTCATATGGAATTGTTGCAATATCTTCTGTTTTGAAAGGTCCATATTTTTCTAGATCAGCCCCTATAATTTCATCAACTTCTTGAAGAAATCTAATTACTACAGTTTTGGTTTTATGGTTTTGAGAAATCGATTCAAGGAATTTTGATTTTCCGTTAATTATTGCAGATAGTATCATTTCAGTTCTTTCTCTTTGTTCTTCTTGAGCATCAAGGATAAATTTCTCTTCGTCTAATAGATTTTTAAAATTCATATCTTCTAGTCTAGAAATTTTATCTAATCTAATGTTAATCAAAAGAGATGTTAATTCTGTAGATGTATCAATAATGGCTTCTTTAATTTTACTTTCTACTCCATCAAATTCTTGTTTTTTTAAATCACCGAATAAAGTCTGAAAGAATTCTATAGAAATCAGGATCAATTTCTTGAATTGTATCATTTTCGGTTTCTCTTAGGACTATATGGTGTAATTTGTTAAGATCGATTTGGTTTGTTTCTGACATTTCTTACCTAATCCTTAAATCTCGGATGTATTTGTGTTTGATTGAAGCATAAAATTGCCCTATAAAGTTAGCCATGGAAAAGCAATCCAAGTAACATATTCGCCTGATGAAGTTTTTGCTAGAATTCAACATGAAG
This sequence comes from Candidatus Nitrosarchaeum limnium BG20, assembly GCF_000241145.1. Taxonomy (NCBI): domain Archaea; kingdom Thermoproteati; phylum Nitrososphaerota; class Nitrososphaeria; order Nitrosopumilales; family Nitrosopumilaceae; genus Nitrosarchaeum; species Candidatus Nitrosarchaeum limnium. Next base: position 6,679 of record NZ_AHJG01000286.1, read on the forward strand.
GAATTCAATTTATTGATCTACAGTTTACTGGTCT
>NZ_AHJG01000285.1:0-15099 GCF_000241145.1 Candidatus Nitrosarchaeum limnium BG20
GCTGAACTTGAAATTCACAGAGAAAATTTTGAAGAAAAACAACTAAAAAAATTAAATGAATATCAAGAAAAATTAAAAGAAATTAAGGCCAAATTACAAGCTAAAATGGAAAAAAATATTTTTGATGATAAACTTTCTCAAAAATCTAAAATAATTGAAGAAAAACTAACTAAGAGCTCAGAAGAAATTCAACTCAAACTTGCAGCAAAGGCTGACAAATTAGATCTAAGGACTAGAAATATCCTTGATAGCATAAATGATGGGGACTATATGGGAGAGAAAATCACATCTGATAATTATTCTGAAACTTATGAACTTGTATTTGATTCTGTAGATGCCTCTTTGATAAATGATAATTCGAAAATATCCTCATTAATTGGAAAAATGACTTTTACTACATATGATAAAAGTTCAACTGATCTTAAATTAGAATTAAATGAATGTCAAATCACTATTGATAAAATTATTTTTAATTGTGGATTTGGTAAAGCTAGATCTGTTTCTTCTGGTACAACTGAAATCAAAGATTCTTTAGTAATTCTAGCGTTTTTAGAAGATAATGCATTAGAAGAAGTTCATACCACCCTGAAAATTTTTCTAAATTCTGATACGCCTATTAATGAAATCGAGCAATCAAAGGTCTCAATTCTTGAACCACAAAGTAAAATTTCTGGTTTATGGTTTCTTAATGGTACTGCAACTCTAAGCAAAATAACACCTACTTTGGAAAATATTTCTTCTGATGACAAATGATTAGAAATAATAGTTTTCTTTTTGTGGTCTTTATCTTATTTTCAATTTTTTTAATTTATCAATTTGATAATTACTCTTTTGCAGATACCGGTATGATCTCCGTTGATTCTCATAATGTAAAATATGATGTCAGTAATGGTAAGATTGAATCTATTTTCCTAGACCCAGATTTCTTTGAATTACTTGTAACAATGAATACTAGCGCTGATGGAGTAGTAAAAATTACAATTCCTAGAGATCTTTTGGACGCAAAATTTGAATTAACCGATGACATGTTTTTTGTTTTAGTAGATGGATTTGAAACTGAATATGTTGAATCAGAATCTAATGCAAATTCTAGAACCTTGATGATTCCGTATTTTAACGGAGATTCCACAATTGAAATTATTGGAACAAATGTCTCTAACCCATTTATTCCGCAAATTGATGTAAAAATTCCAGACTGGATAAAAAATACTGCTGGTTGGTGGTCAAATGATCAAATAAAAGATATCGAGTTTGTATCTGCAATTCAATATTTGATAAAAGAAGAAATAATGACAATCCCGCCTACTTCCTCAGGAATATCTTCTACTGAAGGTATTCCTAATTGGATAAAAAATACTGCTGGTTGGTGGGCAGATGGATTGATAGAAGATATCGAGTTTGTATCTGGAATTCAATATTTAATTACAAATGGAATTATGCACATATAATTTGGATTTAACTATCGTCTAAATTATGCATAGATTTTAAATCCTTTTTAAAATATTCTAAACTTTCTGGAATTGTTATTTTAATTGAATCTTTTAATGATAGATTTTGTGCCTTTTTTTCATTCCATACTTTAGAATTAAATTCTGTTATCTCTTTTGTAATTTTATTATTATTTTCAATTGATTCTGATGTAACTTGTTTTTGTTTGTGTATGCTTTCTGATGAATACAATGTTTTCCAAAGATGTTCAGTAATAAATGGAGTAATCGGTGCTAATAATTTTAAAATCGTTGACAATGTTTTATGTAATGTGTATATTGCACCGTCTCTTTCTTCATCTGAAAATCCAATACCGTATGCTCTAGCTTTTACCATTTCAATATAATGTGCAGCAAAAATGTTCCAAGTAAATTCTCTAATCGCAATCGCAGGAATAAAGAAATTGTATTCGTCATATCCTTTTTTACATTCTTTGATTAAGTTATCCAATTCAGCTAGTATCCATTTATCCGTCTCTGTAGGAATTCCTGACTCAATTACTGGGAAGCTAGATAGAAATCTAGATACATTCCATAACTTACTGAGGAATTTTTTTGTTGATTCAATTTTTTGTTCGTTACATCTAAAATCATACCCGTGATTAATTTCACTTGCACTCCAAAATCTAAAAGTATCAGCTCCAAACTGTTCAATAACTGGTAAAGGATCAATTGCATTTCCTTTACTTTTACTCATCTTCATTCCTTTCTCATCAAGACCATACCCCATAACCCATGCCTCTGACCATGGCTTTTTTCCAGTAAGTTGCTCACATCTCAGAAGTGTATAGTATAGCCAAGTTCTTACAATATCTTTTGCTTGAGGACGAATCGATGTAGGATACACTTTGTTGAAAAATTCTTGATCTTTGTTGTATTTGCTAACAAAAAGCGGTGATACACTAGAATCCATCCAAGTATCAAAAGTTCTTTCTTCTCCTACAAATTCAGTTCCTTTACATTTAGAACAATTATTGATGGGGCATTTTTCAAGCCATGGTTTGTAGTATTTTCCAGGCTCTGGAACATGAGGTTCAGAACAACTTTTGCAGTACCAAATAGGAATTTCAGTTCCATAGTATCTTCTTCGTGATATTGGCCAATCAATATTGATAGATTCCAGCCAATTCATCAAAATTTGTTTGTGCATAGCAGGATAAAACGTAATTTCTTGTCCTAATTTTTTCATCTTTTCAATTGCTTCTTTTTGTTTTAGATAGTATTCTTCCATTGGAATTATCTCAATTGGATTTTTACTTCGTTCAGATACTGGAGTTCTATGAATAATATCCTCTATTTTTTCTACAAATCCATTTTTTTCTAAATCTTCAATAATTTTTGTTCTGGCTTGTTTTGGTTTTAATCCAACATATTCTCCAGCTGCTTCTGTCATCTTTCCATCCAATCCTATTGCAACAATTTCTTTTAATTCCAATTCTCTAAATAATGCAACATCGTTTTGATCACCATAACTACAGACCATAACTGCACCAGAACCAAATTCTTGACGAGCTGAATGATGTGTTCTAAGTTCAACTTCTACATTAGTTATTGGAACAATCACTTTTTTTCCAACATAATTTGTGTATCTTTCATCTTCTGGATTTACAATTATGGTTTTACATGCGCAAAGAAGTTCTGGTCTTGTACTTGCAATGATTATTTCTTTATCTGTATCTTTAATTTGGAATTTCATATAAACTAGTTTAGTCGGTAAATCTTCATATGTAATTTCTGCATCTGCAATAGTAGTACCTGAAACCCAATCATAGTTATTTGGTCTGTTTGCAAGATAGACTTGTCCTTTTTTCCAAAGATCAATAAATGTAGATTGTGTTAATGTTCTATATTCTTCAGAATCTGTTCTATAGTAATTTGTAAAATCTCCACTAATTCCTAAACTTTTCATAATCAATATCATCTCAGCTTCTAAATCATCCAATGCTGTTCTACATAATTTTAGAAATTCACCTCTTTCAGTCTCACGCATTCTGATATTGTGTTTTTTTTCTGTGTAGATTTCTACAGGAAGACCGTTTCTGTCAATTCCTATTGGAAAATACACATTTTTTCCAGCCATCCTTGCAGTGCGTGCTATCATGTCTATTTGAGAATAGTGTGCTGCTGCACCTATGTGCCATGGTCTGCCAGATGGATAAGGTGGAGGTGTATCTATTGTGAAATTATCATTCTTTGGAGTAAATTCATAAATTTTTTCATTAACCCATTGTTTTAGAATTTCTTTTTCTAATTCTGGGTTCCAAGCTTTTTCTGCAATTTTTGGTTCCATTTCTTAACTATCTTGAAATATTTGAAATAATATGAGATCCTTTGTTATATCCTTCATAAATGTAAACGCCTACAGCTTCTACATTTTGAGGTAATTTTGGAGCAAGTAGTTTGATTATTTCACTTGAAAGATTTTCTACAGTAGCTTCTCCTTCTAATAGATACGCTGTATTTTTTGGAACTTGGATATCAAACATTCCTTTAGGACCATCAAATTTAATTTGATAATGAGAGTCATCTTCATTTTTCATGTATTTTCTATTAATGAAAAATTTATGATCAAATTCTGTGATAACATCTTTTATGATTTTTTTTGCTATTCCAAAGTCTACTAACAAGTTATCTTTCATTTGTCCTACAAGCTCTACCATTACTGATGATGTATGTCCGTGTAAGATAGAGCATTTTTCAACCAGTGGTAAGATATGTGCATAATCAAATGAAAATGATGCATCTTCTAAAAATATGGATCCTGTTTGTGGGTCTTGTCGTAAAATACAATGTCTTGCAGTTCTTTAATTTGTGCGACATATTTTGCATGACCTATTGCCATCACTTTTTCGTCAGGAAAGTCTTCTTTGATTCTCTTGTATTTTGTTATGTCATCATCATTGTCAATTACTTCAATGAGGCCTTTTTCTGTTTTAAAATCAACTGTAATCACTTTGCCATTTTTTAATGTAATTTTGTGATTGTACTGATATTCTTGGTCTAGAAATGAAAGCATCTGAGCTACTGTTAACTCTGTTCTGGTTTTGAGTAGATTTCCTTTTTTATCGATATATCTAAAATCTGAATCTAGAATTGTGGGACTTGTAGCCATGTGAAGTGATCTGATTTTGGATATAATATAAATTCTGTATCAAATATGACTGAAATTCTATACTAATGAATTTAGAATTTTAGCAAGATTGACATCATTTTTTGTAATGCCTCCTGCATCATGAGTTGTCAATTCTATAGTAATTTTGTTGTATACGTTAAACCACTCTGGATGATGATTCATCTTTTCAATCTCCATTGCAGCTCTGGTCATAAATCCAAATGCTTGGTTAAAGCTCTCAAACTGAAATTCTTTGTGTAGTTTTTCATTCACAATCTTCCAGCCAGGCAAATTTTTCAATTCTTCTTCAATATCTGCTTGTGATAATCGCATCATACTATTTCCGATATAATGTTAAATTAAAAGATTGATTCATTACCCTTTATTGGAAATTATAAGTAATATGGATGAAATGTATGAGAAATTACTAGAAAACATCAAAAATTCAATTTCTGAAACTGTAAAAGAAAAGAAAATTGGAATTGCTTTTTCAGGTGGTGTTGATAGCACATTAGTCTCAACAATTTGTTCAGTTATGAGTTATGATATTACACTATTAACAATTGGATTTGCTGAATCACATGATATTTTGTTTGCAAAAGAAGTTAATGCATTTCTCAAATACCCTCATCATATTTTAGAAATTGATCCAGAAACTTTTCCTCAAATTTCTTCAAAGGTTAACCAAACAATAAACACTGAAAATTTATCATGGAATGAAAATTGTATTGCATTTTATTATGTATCCAAATTAGCAAACAGTCTAAACCTTGACACTGTGGTTACTGCTAATGGTATAGATGAATTATTTTGTGGATATAATGCATATCGAGAAGCATTTTCTGGAGGAGAGTCACAAATTACTAAAGTGATGGATGCTAAACTAGACAATGAACTCAAAATGATGAAGGCTGTAAATCTTGTCGCATCTGAATTCAAAGTAAAGATAGTTCAGCCTCTTTTATCGTCACAATTCATAGAATACGCAAAAACTATTCCTCTCTCTGAAAAAATTCATGATTCTGAGGATCTGTATCGTAAACACATTATTAGAAAATTAGCAAGTACTGTAGGAGTTCCTGAAATTTCTTACACAAAAAGAAAAAAAGCATTACAATATGGTTCTAAAATTCATAAGGCATTACTAAAAACAAGATGATTATAACTAATCTAAGTTAGATTAACTAATCTATGATATTGTAATATCAAATAAATCTAGCAACTGTTTTTTGGACAGATTTTTTTACATTATTAATAATTACAGGTGATGCGCCAAGATGCTTCTCTGGTGAAAATATTGAATCAATCTCTTTGTCTGTAAGATTTGAAGTAAATGCTTTATCGTTTTTAATTGCATCAATGTACTGAATTCCCTTGTCGTTTGCCTCAAATGCAACTCTTTGAACATCTTTGTATGCAACAAATCGTGGAATTCCCTTCTTGATTAGTGCCTCTAGCACAAATTCTGCAAATATCTGCCCCTTTGTGATATAAAGATTTTCTACAATTCTTTTCTCATTTACAATCAGGTTTGAAATTATTTTGATCATGGTTTCTAGCATTTCATCCACAAGGATAGCTGCTGTAGGAAGCACAAACCGCTCATTTGCTGAATTTGATAGATCACGTTCATGCCATAACGGAATATTCTCAAAAGTTATCGCCACTTGACTACGTAATATTTTTGATAAAGAAGTAACTCTTTCACTTTTGATAGGATTTCTCTTTACTGGGACTGCACTGCTTCCCATCTGACCCTTCTTGAATTGCTCTGCAACTTCTCCAATTTCAGTTCTTTGTAAATTTCTAATCTCAACTGCAATTTTTTCTAGAGTTGCACCAATCAATGCTAATTCAAAGACATATTCTGCATATCTTTCTCTGGGAATTATTTGTGTGGTCACTTCTGCTGGAAAAAGATTTAATTTTTTTGCAACTCGTTTCTGAACTTCAAGTGATTTTGCACCCATTAACGAACCTGTTCCAACAACACCGAGTGTTTTACAAATTAAAACACGTTTTTTCATCTCTTCAATTCTTTCTATGTGTTTTGCCATCTCTGCTGCCCAGTTTGCAAATTTTAATCCAAATGATATTATGCTTGCATGCTGTCCATGTGTTCTTCCAACTGCTGGAATCTTTCCATGTTGAATTGCCCTCTTTGATAAGATTGATGCCATTTTTGCAACTTTGGGTTCAATAATTTTTAGTGCATCCCTCATTTGCATAGAATTACTTGTATCTACCAAATCATTACTTGTTAATCCAAAATGAATCCATGGCCTGGCATCTTTAGTACATTTTTCACTTAGTGATTCAACTAAAGCAGCAGTATCGTGATCGCTTTTTGATTCTAATTCTTTGATTCTTTTAGCATTAATTTTTCCTGATATTGCAGCATTGTAAATTTTCTTACCTACAGTTTTTGGAATAATTCCTATTTCGCTTTGTGATAATGCGGCTGCGCCTTCAATTTCTAATTGATAATCAATTTTTTTTTGCTCACTAAAAATAGCCATCATCTCTTTAGTACCATAACGCCCACCATCAATTGGTAAAATTGCCACTGTTTACTATCTTAAAACATCGAAAATAAATCTACTTCTTTACCCAGTTTATGCATCTGATACTATGTTTCTACTAGTTTTAGGCTCAAATAATTGAAAATAACTCTTTTTTTGGTTTATAGTTTAGAATCTGCTTCATACTCTATTTTCATGATTTTTTAAATTATTCAATAAGGACATCGTGTGACTTAAAAAAATAAAAAATTTTTGAAAAGAAAAAAGTTTAGATTTTCGGCATTATGCTTAGTCTGGATTTTGTAGAAACTATAACTATTGATATGATTGCTATTGCAAGAATCATTACAGCTATAGAACCAAATTCAGGAACAATTTGTGCAATACTGTCCATCTTTACAAGTATGTCATCTACTTTTTGTTCTACTTCTGAAACTGGAGCATCATTTTTTATCATGTCTCTTAGTTCTATTCTCATCATAGTTTCCATTTCCTCAACTAGTTCTTTATGTCCTGCTTCTTTTAGAGGAGATTCCAAATACTCAAAGTTATCTAAATATGCTTTTGTTGCAAGACTTGTCGCTGTGTCTTTGTCTCCTTCAGCATATTTTACTTTAACTTGATTCAAGAACTCTTCAATGTTTTCAACATATGTTAAAAGTTCTGTCTCTTCATGTTCCTCTCCTACTGCCTCACCAATTTCATGGATGATCCCATCTGCAAAGGTTTCCACATGTTCCGCATCTGATCTTTTATCATATGCATCCCACAAATCAGAATAAAATTCCTCAGCCTCTTCTACTTCGTGTTCTGGAAGATCAGATTTTATTTCATCAAAGATTTGTTGTGATCTCCATACAAATGCAGAACCATCTTGGAATTCGGCCATCATTGATATCTCACCGTTATTTACTCCTTCTTCATATTCTGCAATAGATGTTTTCAGCAGTTCTTGAATTAGTTTAGCTTTGAATGTAGTATCTTCACTAAGTTCTTGTCCTACAACTAAGAGTCTTGCTTCTTTGATTATTTCTTTTGCATCATCAATTGCTTTTTGAGCATCTTGTCTTGTAACATCAGAACCTGTTTTTTTACCTAAATCCATGAGTGTCTTTTCGACTTTGGCATCAAATTCTGGATTTGCTTCTTTTAGTTCTGGCTTCATAGATGAATACAGTTCTGCAATTGGATGAGTTGCGTGAACTAGTGCAAGTTCTGCATTGTTATCATCTAAATTCTTCTCAATTGCCCAAAAATGCCCCAAAGTTTCTTCAAGTGATCCTGCAAATGTTAGTTTTTCATCATAAGCAGAGTCTGCAAGAGCAAATTGAGATGTCAGAATTGTGATTAATGTTAGTCCAATGACTATAGAAGTTATTGTTTTTATCATTATCATCACAAAAAGTAAAGTGAATATAAGACCTACAAAGATTCCAGAATGTTATTCTAACATATTGGAATACAAAATATCTCTTAGCTTGATTTTGTATTTTTGTTTTCGAGGCTTTGTTCTAAGTCTATATTTGCAGCAAGGACAAAATGAATCGTCCCATTTTATGAAAATATCACATATCTGGCATCTTTTTTGACCATTTCCATATCTTGATGCAGTTCCATTCTTCTTGGCCCTGAATTTCTTGCAGATTCCCTTACACAACATAATACATCATAATGTATCATCATGACTGTGAGTCTGGACACATTCTATATGAGTACAGCAATTACATACAGTAGATATCACTAAATTACATCTATTGCATTTTTCCAATTCGTTTGTACTGCAACCGCAAATTCTGCAAAGTTGTTCCTTCATTTTTCAAAAACACACACAGCATGAATATTCCAGTCATTTATTATCCGATAAAATCGTAAGAATTGGCATTGCATCCCATTGATACAGAGTATATTCTAAAATGCCGGAGCAGACTTTATCATATTTGGCATAAAACTCGTTTGCCTCTTGCTCCGTTCCTTCAAACACTGCCATGCCAGTTGCATTGTCATTAAATGCACCTGACCACATTATTTTTCCTGTTGATTGCCACTCATCTATTATTTCTTGTATTTGTGGAGTAATTCTTGATACATCATCTGGATTTGTATTATCTTTAAAAACACTAATCAAAACCCAAGGTTTACTTTGGACTAGTTGCTGACTCATAATAAGAATAGTTTGATTTTCTTATTAAAAATACAGAATACTTCATGATCATATTACAAATACTTAGAACACAGTAGTATTTTTTACTCAATCTATTATCATATAATATCCGCATATAATGTTCCTCAACTATAATAGATTCAATCTCATTATTACAATTGGTCATCACATGTGTTCATCTAACGCAAGTCCTTTACATGTCTTCATTGACCAACATGGAATCATTGGTAAAACACAATGCATTAACCAAAATAGTAAGCTAATTCTTGAACAAAGGAAAATTACTATTGACATTACCACATCGTCTGTCATTTGTTTTGCCAATATTCCTTGTTTTTGTTAAAATCAGTTATTTTCTTAATTTGTGATAACAAAATCTACTTATGATTTAAATTGGCTTGAGGCAAAATTTTACCAATACACATGTCTACTATGACTCCTAAAAAAATTGGAGAAAATCAATACCTTATTGAAGCTGACTCTCATCTTGGTATGAAAGTTCCAGTAAAGATCTACGCTGATGATGCATTACTGCAGAAAATGCTTCAAGATAGGACTATTATGCAGGCAAAAAATGTTGCAACCATACCTGGAATTGTAGGTCATAGTGTTGTATTGCCTGATGGCCATGAGGGATATGGATTTCCAGTTGGAGGTGTGGCAGCAATGGATGCTGAAGAAGGAATGATTAGTCCAGGAGGTGTTGGATATGATATTAATTGTGGTGTACGATTACTACGTACAAATTTAACTGAAAATGATGTTCGCTTAAAACTCAAAGAACTCGTTACTGATTTATTTAGTTCAATTCCATCTGGAGTTGGTTCAAAAGGAGCAGTGAAATTAAGTCATTCACAACTTGATGAAGTTCTTGTAAGAGGGGTAAATTGGGCAATTGATAATGGATATGGTTCATCTGATGATGCAAATGTTTGTGAAGAAAATGGACAAATAAAAAATGCTGATCCAAACAAAGTTTCAGACAAAGCACGAAAACGAGGAGCCCCACAGCTAGGAAGTCTTGGTTCAGGAAATCATTTTCTTGAAGTGCAAAAGGTATCCGAAATTCATGATGAGGAAGCAGCAAATAGAATGGGGATCAAAGAGGGAACCATTACAATTTTAATTCATTGCGGCTCTCGTGGTTTTGGCCATCAGGTCTGCAGTGATTATTTGAGAGTCTCTGAACAATCTATGGAAAAATACAATATTCATTTAGCCGATAGAGAACTTGCATGTGTTCCAAACACATCTGAAGAGGGGGAATCATATAGAAAAGCAATGTTTGCAGCATTGAATTTTGCTTGGAGCAACAGACAGATGATTACCCATTGGACTAGGAAATCTTTTGAGCGAGTTTTCAATCAAACTGAATCTGATCTTGATATGAATCTAGTTTATGATGTTGCACATAATATTGCTAAAGTTGAAAAACATAAAGTTGAAGGAAAAGAAAGAAAACTAGTGGTTCATAGAAAAGGTGCTACACGGGCGTTTCCCTCAAATCGAGAAGAAGTTCCATTAAAGTACAGAGATCTTGGACAGCCTGTCTTAATTCCAGGTTCCATGGGGACTTCAAGCTGGATCTTACTTGGACAACCAAACTCTATGGATTTGAGTTTTGGTTCTACTGCACATGGTGCAGGAAGAACAATGTCTAGATCAAAAGCAAGAAGAGATTACACGGAAGACAATGTTCGAAAATCTCTTAGTGACAAGGGCATATTTATCAAGGCATTAACACGTGATGGAGTTGTGGAAGAAACCCCACAGGCCTACAAGGATGTAGATGCTGTTGTTAATGTATCTCATAATCTAGGAATAGCCACTAAAGTAGCAAAATTGGTGCCTATAGGTGTGATTAAAGGTTGAGTGACGAAGATTCTGAACTTGAAAGATTAAAGGCTAAAAGACTTGCAGAAATGCAACAAAATATTTCATCTAGAAAAGAAATTGAAAAACCAACAAACAATTTATCGCCAAAGCATACAAAACAACCTAGAGATGTTGTTGTTGAACGTCTCGGATATAGAGGTCTAGAAGTTTTACAAAATGCAGAATCACAGTTTCCAAACGACACAAAAATGGTTATCGAAAAATTAGCTGAGTTAATTACCTCTGGAGAAATTTCTGAAATTCTTGATGGTGGAAAGTTACTGGCATTATTTAGATCAATTGGTCTTTACATCAGAATGGAAACTAAGATAAATGTTGAACAAGATGGTAAGTTTGTTTCCTTATCTGATAAATTGAGTAGCGCTTCATCTGATAAAGGAGAAGATTAATGAATACTATTTTTGAAGTTAGTTCAAAAAATTACAGCGATGATTTACTTCTGATAAAAAAATCTCTATCTCATATGGAAACTCTTGTTGGTTGTTACAATGGATACGAAGTCAGTGAACCGTCATCAAAATTTGGATGGACTTTCTTTCAATTGTCCATTAAACCAAAATTACAAAATGGGATAGAAGAAAAATTTGCAGACATGTTAATCAAATATAGATTGAATACACCTTCCCAAAAATTTACTAAATTCATGACTGATTATTTTCAATCTAAGGGTTGTGATGTTCGAATTAAAATGATTGACTAGACTCTTCTTCCTCTTTTTCCACCCTTCTTTCTGGTGGTGTCATGAGGAATTGGTGTAACATCATCTATTCTTCCAATTTTAAATCCGCCTCTTGCTAAAGCTCTGATTGCAGCTTGTGCACCTGGGCCTGGTACTCTAGAACCTACTCCTCCAACAGCTCGTACTCTAATATGGAATCCTGTGAATCCTTTGGTATGTGCCACTTCTACAACTGCATTTGCAGCTTTCATAGCAGCAAATGGTGATGATTCATATCTATCTGCATTAACATGAACTCCTCCTGAACTAATAGAGACAGTTTCTCCGCCTGTAAGATCTGTCATGTGAATAATTGTATTATTGTAACTGCTGTAAATATGGGCAATTCCCCATTTTTCAGGACCTTCTGTTTTAGTCTCTGGTCTGGATTTTGTTTGAACCTCTTCCTGTTCTTCCTCTTCAACTGGGGATTCTACTTCAATCTCAGCTTCAATTTCTGACAATGTCTAATCACATCGTAAAGGGTTTAAAAAACATTCATTTTTTGATTTTGCCTTATTTTAGGCACATGTCATTATTCAAATACTATAATCTAGTATTTTTTGTATGACGTCGATTATTTGGTTTGCAATGGGCATAGTAGTTGCTTCTGCTCTGTTAGGTTCATTGGTTTTAGGATTTCTTACTCCTCCAATTTCTTCAGTAATTACATTACAAGAAAAATGTGAAAAGATTGCCAAGGAAGGATTCCAAATACATGCTTCATACCCTGATCTTCAACTAGATCAGCTACCCACAGGTGATATGAACAGATTGATGTATCTTGATGAAATGTGGATTAAAGACTGTGTTTCTGGTTTGTCTGCAGAATCTATTTTTAATATTGTTCAAAAAGTAGAACATGATTTTTACACTGGCCAGTAATCTATTTTCTAAAATGCTTCCAACCTAAATCCTTCAAAGGGATATCTTTTTCATCCGTTTCTAAAAAAACTCCTCTACCTTTAGTTACATGTCCGATCTCAATTATTGGTGTATTAAGTTGCAATGCATTTTTTTTAATGATTGCTTTGTATTTTTTTGATACAGTGAACACGAATTCATATTCTTCACCTCCGTGAAATACTAATTCATTTAGATTCATCTTGTTTAATTTAACAAATTCTATCATATCTTTACCTGTTGGGATGTTATTAATTACAAATTTGCATTTACTTTGGTTTGCCATTTCATTTAATGTTGTAGATAGGCCATCACTGGAATCCATAGATGAGGAAAGATATCTTCTATTTATTACCCCAAAATCTAATTTTGGCCTTGGATTTACAAAAGATTTGATTATCTTTTTAACAAATTGATTACTCTTTTTATTTTTCTCTAGCATCTTTAGCCCAGATGCGGTATATCCAAAAGGGCCAGTGACAAATATTATGTCTCCTGACTTGGCCCCGTTTCTTTTAACTATCTTATCGGTTGTCCCAAAAAGTGAAACGTTGATTATGATTTCTTTTCCCTCGTTTGTATCACCACCTAATATTTTGATATTGAATTCATCAACTGCACGTTTAATTCCATTTGACATCTCAATGATTTTTTTATGAGAAATTTTTCTTGGTAAAACCAATGAAATAATTCCATACCGTGGTCTTACTCCTTTGGCCGCAAAATCACTAACACATGCTATGATACTTTTTCTTGCAGCATCTCCTACTTTCATTTTTGACGGCATGTCTGTACTCTGAACAAACGTATCCACCTTTGTTACAATATTGTTTTTCCCAATTTTGAATATCTCTACATCTTCTGAAATGAATTTTTTATTTCCTAATTTTTTCTGAAAAATTTCGATTATATCTGATTCATCTAATTTCGTCATAACATTGTTTCACTAATTCTAATGTGTTTTTCATTATTCTATTGCATTTATCTACATTATTTGATTCTGCTGAAACTCTTATGATATCTTCTGTGTTTGATTTTCTGATCAAAACCCAACTATCTTCATCAATTATTCCTTTGATGCCATCTTGAGTGATCATTTCAGAATATTCTTTTGAAAATTTGTTAGAGACTTTTTCTATCACTTTATCATGAAACATAGAATCAACTTCAATTTTTTCTCGTTGTTGAATATAACTTTCCATGAAATTTAATATCTCATTAAATTTTGAGTTTCCTAACATAGAAGATATAAGACCACTTGTTAGAATCCCTTCCCTACAGTAATTAAATTCTGGTAAAATAAATCCACCACTACTTCCTTCGCCACCTGCCTGTGCATCTGTTTTTAACATTAAATCTATCACATTTGCTTCTCCAACTTTTGATCTTTGAACTCTTCCTCCTTTTTCTTTGATAAACTTCTCAACTGAGATGCTTGTATCAATACTTAAAACAAATTGTTTATACCCCAATTCCAAAGCTTTTGCAACTCCTAAACCTAGGGTTACGTCTGGAGTTTGTTTTTTTCCATTTCTAACAACCACCAGCCGATCTCCATCCAAATCAAAAGCAAATCCTATTTCTTTTTTTGAAGTTGCATTAATCAAATCTGATAAACTATCGCTAGTTGGATCAGGACCTCTAGTGCAATTACTCAAATTTTCATTAATTACACTTACTGTGCATCCCAATTGTCTTAACAAAATTGGGGCAAAATCTTTTGCAGCTCCTCCACCAATATCAATAACAATTTTTGGATTACTCTCTATTTTTCCAATTAACTCCTTTGCATCTTCAAGATAAGATGAAGATATTTGTTCTTCAACTCCTATTTTTGATTTTAAACTTTCTTGATTTTCAATTATTCTTGGTAGTTCTTCTTCATTAATTCCTCTTCCATTTATGATGAACTTTATTCCATTCCATTCTATTGGATTGTGAGACGAAGTAATCACCAATCCTGCTCCATATTTTCTTGATTCTCGAAAAACTACCGGAGTTGGAACGGTTTCTAAATTGTATGTATTAATTCCATTTTTCATTAGTGCAGCAGATGCAACCTCTTTGATCATTATTCCTGATGGTCTTGTATCTTTACCTAGAACACACTTTTTAGATTCAATCAATGATGAAAAATTATTACAAAATTGAAGTGTATCTTTTAGATTAAAATCATCTCCAAAAATGCCTCTAATTCCAGAAATTGTTTTCTTCATTTGATCCACCTCGGAAAGGCTTTTTATTAACTCTGATGGCATCACCGAAAAGTGCCTTGGTAGCTCAGCCTGGTAGAGCGAACG
>NZ_AHJG01000284.1:0-1333 GCF_000241145.1 Candidatus Nitrosarchaeum limnium BG20
ATATGATCAACTGAGATTACAATTTTTTCAGGACCTAAATGCTCTAATAATTTTTTTAGTGTCAATTTATCTTTAAAAGCCAAAGTACCTAAAACAATTCGATTACATATTTTTGAAACATCAGTAATTGTTGATTCATCTCGTAATCCTCCAGCAATTTGAATTGGAATTGAGATCTGCTCTACAATTTTTTTAATTATTAAAAGATTTGAGCCTCTACTAAGAGTTGCATCCAGATCAACCAAATGAAGCATATCGGCACCGTTGGACTGCCATTTTTTTGCTACTTCTACAGGATTATTACTATAGATGGTTTTCTGATTAGGATCACCCTTGTAGAGTCGTACCACTTGACCATCCATAAGATCAATTGCAGGAATTACTTTCATTTTTTACACTCATCTAGAAAGTTTTGAATCATTATTTTTCCTACCTTGCCTGATTTTTCTGGATGAAATTGTGTCCCAAAAAAGTTTCCTTTCTCAACTACTGCAGGTACCTTTATTCCATAATCTGATTCTGCTGTAATTACACTATTGTCTACGGGTTTTACTCTATAGGAGTGTACAAAATAAACCCAAGTATTATCTTTAATTCCCTCAAGAATTTTTCCAGGCTTTTTAATTTCCAAATTATTCCAACCCATATGTGGAACTTTCATAGACGGTGGAAGAATAATCACATCACCCTCAATTATTCCTAATCCTTTCTCTTTTCCCTCTTCACTTCTCTCAAAAAACATTTCCATCCCAAGACAAATTCCCAAAACAGGAGTATTGTCTTTAACATAGTTATGGAAATTAGTTTTTGATTTAGCTATGCTTTGTATTGCAGGATCAAAATTTCCTACTCCGGGAAGCAAAAGACCTGAGTAGATGTTTGGTTTGTCAAAATCAGTGATCACGTCAACTGTAGCTCCTGATTTTTCAAGTGAGTTTTTTAGGCTGAAAATATTTCCAGCTCCATAATCAAATATTGCTAGATTGACCATTACATTGAACCTTTTGTACTTGGAATTCCTTTTTGTTTTTTATCATATGAAGATGCTTCCCTAAATGCAACAGCCAAAGACTTGATCGCCGCTTCAACTTTATGATGATCGTTGTCTCCATACTTTACAGTGAGATGAACACAACTGTTTAGATTTTGAAGGAGTGATTGGAAAAAGTGTTCCAAATCTTCTTTTGATATGTCCTCAATTGTGTTTCGTTTAATGGATAGCACTAATTTCCAAAATGGTCTTTTTACTAGATCAATTGATGCTTCTGCTAAAGATTCATCCATAGGAACTGATGCATAGCTAAATCTAGTAATTCCACTTCTTGTTCCTAAC
>NZ_AHJG01000283.1:0-2638 GCF_000241145.1 Candidatus Nitrosarchaeum limnium BG20
AATATAGAGCATCTTATGCCAAAATTTGTTCAGCATTGGATGAAGTTATTTTTTGTTCCATTCTTCCTAACTTTTGTTAAAAATATGCTTAATTGTATGCATTTTGGAGGTATTTTTGAACATAGTTGATGAAAAATTTCATCGATTTTAATATTATTACATTTATTTTTAATTCTTATTTTGAATGTAAATTTTTTAAGCGAATTATTATATTTGATATTAGTGATTAGTTGATAGTATTATTGTGCAAGTTTGATAAAATTCAGGAATTTTAGAAACATGAAAAAACTTGATAATCTTTTATTGAATTGCAGTTCTTGTAATCTTAAAGCAATTTTTGATTTAATTGATAGCATTGAATGTGATTGGGGTGAACATGTAGTAATACAATGTACAAATTGCGAGGAACTGTTTTCAATTGATCACAAGTGTCCTGCATTTTCTAGTATTATGGAATTAATTAAATTCAATAAGGATTTGATGACTAAACAAGAAATATTGGATTATGGCTCTTTATCTCACCCGTGTTAAGTATTTTTAAATTTGATTCTATTTTTTAAATAATTCTAACTCTTCTAGAATTTTAGTCATTGAATGTTTCCATCTTCGCATTGCATCAATATCATGCGGTCTGTTTTTTTCCATCTCTTCTTTTTCTTTTAATAACTCCTGGTGTCTTTTATTGTCTATTTTTTTTGCCATTACCATGCTCTATTTTATGTCGTATAATAATACAAAACCAACAATTAACGAAATTACTGAAACTCCCATGGTGATTATGAATTTTATATTCACAAGATAATTTCATTTATCTAAAATTAATAGTTTCTAAATGAAAGCAAGCAAGTTTGATGTCTTTTGCTTCAGTCCCTTTGGGGGATATGGTAAGACTATCAAACAAGCAATCACTCTTGCTTTCGATTTATAAAAATTATTTTTGAAAAATTGATAAAATGAGCCATGTCTTGTTAATTGATCAAAATTGGTCTGAAAAAATGATCCAATTTTTATCATTTATGCGTGCCTAGAATTTCTTTAAAATTTTAATATTCTATCTTAGTGTTTTTCAAAATAAACACACATTTTCTTTTAATCTGCGTTGAGATATCAATAATGAGTCATCTTGTTTGGCGGCATTCCTACGTTTGCCTTAACCTGACCATACGCCCTAGAATTCGTGGCCGTCAAACATGTTTTTATTTTCCAAATCGAAAACTTTTCAAATCTTATTCTTATAATAATAATTCCAATGATAGTATGTAGGGGTGCTAAAATATTCGATAAAGTTGAAAAGTGTAATTTTCTTTTTGCTGGAAATTGGGGTGCTCCTGAATTAATTGAACATCAAAAATTACATCAATCATTAGAAAATGAAAATTATTCCTGGCTGGGGTTTGATTCCCCTCAAACTTTTGGAAAATTTAGTCAACGTGATGGGAAAAGATCCTGATTTTGTATTCCCCTTTTAATTATCATAATCGTTCCAAATAAAATCAATAATTTTATTCCCATGTGATTTACATGTATGCATGAGTAAGTCTAACACTATATCTTGGTCAAAAGAGCGTTTATTGAATTGGTCTGATTTTCAAGCCGAATCCAACCCCGCATCATATGAAGATGCTCATAGTGTGATTAAATTTCATTATACTTGGACAGTTAGCTCTGATAGTATTGGCAGTCAGATTAGATTCTTTATTGAAAATATTGATTTAACAGTAGAGTTTCATCCATTACTTTCTTGGGTTAGATTATCTCATGCAACATCTGATTTACTTAAACATGAACAAGGACATTTTGATCTTGCACAATTATTAAAGCCAGAAATAGTAAAACAAATCCATAGTGTCTTTGAAGGAAGAAAGTTTCCAACAAGAGGTCAACACCCAGAACAGCAAAAACAATTTGCTCGTGAGGATTCTGGGTTGATGATAGCAAATGAAGTTGAAAAATGGGAGAAATATCTCTGTGAAAAACGAGAGGAGTATGATCAACTTACCGATTTTGGACAAATATCAGCAAAACAGCAAGAACACAATGAACAGTTTAAAAAATTAAGAGATTCAAATTAATTTTAATGAATTAATGAATTGTAAGTCTGAATCTTTATTGTCTGATTATTTTATTTTCTGGAATTGAATTGATGTAATTTACAAGGCTACGATAATATTTTAAATGAAAATCTAAATCCTTGATTTCTGTTTGTTTTAGTTTTTCTAACTCTGGACCAAAATCACGTTTGTCTGCCTGTATGTGATTTAATGTATTCTCATTAATCTCTATCATATGAAATAGACTGCGTAATACCTCTTCTTTGGTCAATGTCTTATCACATGATCTTTTTAGTAGAGATTCTACCCAATCCATAGTTTTTGTTTTAAAATTATTATTTCTGTTCCTGAATGTATCTTTTCTAACCTTTACTGTAATTTTGTTTAGTATTATTTTATTTGTAAATCTACTATTGGTCCTTTTTTGTTTTCTTTTTTTGTCCATAATCTCTCGATTCCTTTCAATGTCTGAGTGGATTTCTACGTGATCATATAATGCCTCTTTTGTGTCAAAAATTTGCTCACAATAATAACACTGGTGCATTCCTTGCTTATGTCAATCTCAAATTAAATACTTTCTCTATATT
>NZ_AHJG01000282.1:0-4801 GCF_000241145.1 Candidatus Nitrosarchaeum limnium BG20
ATTGCTCCTGCAAACAACGAGTTCCCATCTATTCCATCAGTTCCAATTGCTGCAATTACTATCTTTTTTAAATTCTGTGAATTTTTTAAAATTCTTAAAACTAGTTCTTGATTTCTGCCACCCATTCCTTTTCCAATCACTTCCACTGTAGTTTCACCGCCAAATATGAGACATCCTTTTTCCTCTGGAATGTTTTCCATAATTGTTTGTGTTGCATCCTTTATGTTTCCAAATACTTGTATTGTTTTTGTTGCATAACCAAAATCTTTTGCTTTTGATTCCATTGCTTTGAGGCAATCTTTATTATTTGCAATTATGTAATTTTTTATCTTTATCTTTTTTGGCGTCTCTGGAATTTCTCCTTTAAATCCATTTTCCAACCTCTGCATTATCTCAAGTGGGATTTTATTTTTTAATTTGTATTTGTTGATTATATTTAGTGCATCAAGAAATGTCGTATCATCCTTGTATGTTGTTCCTGATGCAATAGATGAGAGATCGTCCCCTTCGACATCTGACATAACAAGTGCTATGCCATGACACTTGATATTTTCAACTAATTTACCTCCCTTTATTTTCGATAAATGTTTTCTAATACAATTAAACTCTTGAATGCTTGCTCCTGATTTTAACAATAACTCTGTTACGTAGATTTTATCCTCCAGTGTTATGTCGTCTGGAATAGCTAATAATGCTGAACCTCCACCTGAAACAAGAAAAATTGTCAACTCTCCATCTCTTCTGTTTTGTAAAAATTTTGTAACTTCTTTTGCAGCCTTTACGCTAGTTTGATCAGGTTTTGGATGTCCTGAATTAAAAATCTGGAATTTCTTGCCTTTGATTTTTGATTTTGAGCCTTTTGGGATTACTATTATTCCACTCTTTATTGGAATTATGGCATTTAATGCCCTTGTCATTGAATCTCCCGCTTTTCCAAAAGCTACAGTGTAGATGTTTGAAAAATCCTCCATTTTAAGAACTTCGTCATTGATTTTGATTTCTTTAGCAGTAACAAACTTTGGAATGATGTTTTCTGGGTCTGCAGCTCTTAATCCTGCTTCTAAAATATCCAAGCATTCTCTTTTCTTTTCTAATGTTGCTAGATCTTCATAATTCTGGATAATCATATGTTATCCTCCCTTACTGCAAGATATAATAATAATCAATGATGAGTTTGATTCATGCACACAGTACGCATTCCAAAAATAATTAATTTTGGAAAAAATGCACTTGGTGAAACAGAATATCCAAAAAATGCCCTAGTTGTCACAACCGTTCCTCCAGAACTTTCTGATAAATGGCTTGGCAAAATGGGAATTAAGGACTATATGCTGTATGATCAAGTTAAACCTGAACCATCAATTGAAGATGTCAATAAGGTTATTTCACAATTCAAAGACAAGAACCCTTCAGTCCTAATTGGATTGGGAGGAGGAAGTTCAATGGATGTAGTAAAATATGCTGCACCTGAAATGAAAAAAGAAAAAATCTTGATTCCAACTACATTTGGAACAGGAGCTGAAATGACAACGTATTGCGTTTTGAAATTTGATGGAAAAAAGAAGCTATTGCGCGAAGACAGATTTCTTGCTGACATGGCTGTAGTCGATTCATATTTTATGGATGGTACTCCAGAACAAGTCATCAAAAGCTCTGTTTGTGATGCATGTGCACAAGCAACCGAGGGCTATGATAGCAAACTTGGTAATGACTTTACAAGAACAATGTGTAAACAGGCATTTGAGATACTCTATGATGCAATAATGAATAACAAACCAGAAAACTATCCTTATGGTTCAATGCTTTCTGGTATTGGATTTGGTAACTGTTCCACTACACTTGGACATGCATTATCATATGTATTCTCAAATGAAGGAATTCCACATGGCTATTCTTTGTCTTCTTGTACTACAGTTGCGCACAAGCATAACAAATCCATCTTCTATGATAGATTCAAAGAAGCCATGGCCAAACTTGGCTTTGATAGATTGACTCTAAAGGCTGATGTATCTGAAGCAGCCGACACTGTAATGACTGACAGAGGACATTTGGATCCAAACCCAATCCCAATAACTAAACAAGATGTCATCAAGTGTCTAGAGGATATTAAATCAGGAAATCTATAAAAAATCCATACGGATTTTACTTTTTTCTATTTTATTGTTAAATTGTAACGATTCTCGTTTTGACTAAACTTATTTATGCTAATGTTTTAGTCTAATTGTATGATTACTGAAAAGCCATTAAAGTTCGGTATTCAAAACGGATTAAATGTTGCCCGAGCAGGGTATTCTGAAGATCAAATTTTAACTGCTTGTATGCTTGCTGATAAAACTGGTTATGATTCTATTTTCTATATGGACCACACAAACGTTCCTCAATGGAGAAACGCTATAGTCTTAGATCCTTGGGTGATGCTTTCTGCAATTGCGGCAGTTACCAATAATGTTGAATTGGGAACTTGTGTAACTGACGCAATTAGAAGACATCCTTCAAACATTGCACTAGCTGCAATTACACTTGATAGAGTTTCAAAAGGAAGAGCAATTTTAGGAATTGGTGCAGGTGAGGCTCAAAATCTAAAAGAGTTTTGCATTCCATTTGAAAAGCCAGTTTCAAAATGGGAAGAACAAATTCAAGTTATCAAAACTTTGTATGGTTCAACTCCTGATAACACTGTAAATTACAATGGTAAATATTACAAATTAGAAGGTGCATGTCTTCAAGCACCTCCAATCAGAAAACCTCATCCACCAACATACATGGCATCAGGTGGTACACGTACTTTGGAATTAACAGGAAAACTTGGGGAAGGTTGGCTACCAATTGGTTATACTCCTGAGTTGTTTGAAGATCATGCAAAACAAATTCAAGCATCTATGAATAAACACAACAGAACTCAACAAGAAAAAGATAATTTTCAATATGCATTGGATATTGATGTTTACTTTTCAGAAGATGCAGAAGAATCTTGGGCAAAAATGAAAGAAGCAGTAAAAGTAAGCTTGTTCAAACCTGAAGTCTTACGTGTACATGGAATTAAAGAAATCGAAGGATTTGATTTTGTAAAATACTTTACAGAATATTCAATGTCTGATCAGTCTTGGATTGTCAAGATGAGAGAGGCTGCAACAAAGATTCCTGATAAAATCGCTCGTTCATCAACTGCGGTTGGAACCCCTGACGATATTATTCCAACATTTGAGAGATTCATGAAAGCCGGTGTAAACCACTTTGTAATTAGATTCTGGGGTAAGAACTACTTTGGTTCAATTGATAAATTTGCAAGCCATGTCATGCCTTACCTGAGAGAAAAACTCGCAAAGTAAGTTCATTTTAGACATCGAAAATCATTTACTATACATCTTTGATTGAATTATCATGAATGACGAACTTTCTGACCAAATAGAAAGATGTTTGAAAATTTTAGAAGAAAATATAGATATTCTAAATAATATTGAGCAAACTCTGGAAGACCAAAAAGAAGATGAGATAGTCACTGGCTTGGAACTTCATCATTTGTATGATATGGCAGACGAAGTAGCAGAAACTGCCAAACTAAAGAGAGCAGAGTCAAATCTAATGCGCAGAAAAATAGGATAACTATCTCAACAATTTATGATTTATGGGGCCGCATATTTCGTTGTTTTATTCGTGACCGTGATTTTACTTGTCGTCTTTTTTGCTGTTTTTCAATTCTTTTCCTTGTGCGTGCGGTTGCATTAGTCTCCCCCTGAATGATTTTGACCTTGCTACCATCTCTGAGCATGATTGGTTTTCCCTTGAATCTAAATTCTACATCATAACATTTTTTATAATATTTTCTTAGGCAAAAAAATATTCTATTATTTGTACCGTGCATCTCCTGAATCTCTTTTGATTTTTTCAAATCATTAATGATGTTTCTTAGCACACCTTTCTCAATATCTGAAATTCTATGTAATTCTCTAAACCAAATGAATCTTGAATTGTTTCCCCATTCTTCTAAAACTTTGAGCGCCAAATTTGTATTCCTGCTCATCTCTTCTTCTTTTTCGTTCAACTCCATCCCTTCATTCATCCTGTATTTGAGGAATTTTAATCAATGCTGAAATGCCTTATTTGATTTTGTTTTTCTTTTAATCTAGATTTTGTAACTTTGACTGACTGTCGTTGATTTTTTTCCATCTCTTTTGCTATTGTATCTATTTTTTTTATAATGCTTGATTGCTCATCAGATGAATTTGATTTTAAGAGTTTCTTCTTTAGTCTCTTCAAGTCTGCTGAATATCCTTTGAACTCTTTTTTTAAATCATTTAGATATGGATCATCCATGAATTTTCTTTATTTATCTAATATTTTAGCGATTCATGATCTGGATTTATAATATTATTGATCAATATACTTTCATTGCAACTAGTTGGAATTTTACAAATTAAATCCACACGAAAAATCCAAGAGTTTTTGAATCAAGAACATGTGGGACGTATCTCTAGTATTGATGATAACGGATATCCACAGATAATCCCAATGAATTTTGTATATATTGATAATTGCATATACATGCATTCTCATACCAAGGGTGAAAAAATTGAGAATATCCACAGAAACAACAAAGTCGGATTTGAGGTAGATCGAGAATTAGAGTTTTTACCTTCATACTTTGAAGATCCTAAAGATGCATCACTTGCCGATACATTATACATTAGTGTTGTAATCAAAGGCAAAGCATCACTTGTTACAGACAAGGAAGAAAAAACACTTGCACTAAATGGTTTGATGGAAAAATATCAACCAGAAGGTAGATACGAACCACTCCAAA
>NZ_AHJG01000281.1:0-23234 GCF_000241145.1 Candidatus Nitrosarchaeum limnium BG20
GATAAAAAATATTCATTAGATGGGAGATTTGAAAAATATGCCTCTCCTCTATTGTTTGTTTGAGATTTTTTGATAATGTTTCCTAAACTATCTTTAAGTAAAATTGAGAATTCTCCATCGTTTTTAGTAATTTTTTCAGATTCTGTTTTGTATAGTGATACAGTAATCAGGTCTTGTACTGTTGCAGGAATTGGCACAATGATTTTTTGATCTTTTGTTAGACCTGGAAGCAGTTTTATCTGTTTTAAAGATGTCAATTGAATTTCTCCCAAGTACACATCTGCAACATAATAATCTGAATTTTTTGTAGTTGATTGAATCCAATATCTCATTGTATCTCCTTGATCATTTGTTTTTCCTATGCGTAATTGTGTTCCATCATAGGACTTTATCGCAACAAGTGCGTTTTTGACAGGTGTCTTGCCGTCATTATAAAACACATTAAATTGTATTCCTCCTGATAATGGTATGCTTATGTTTATTTTTTCTTGTTCTGTTTTTAAATTAAGATATCCCACATCCCCATACATTCCGTTTGCATAAACTTCAATTTTGTATGTGTGATCTTTTGGTAATGTTACGGAATCTGGATTGCCCTCCATTTCTTTTTTAAGGAACGGTGTATTGTTGTTATCTTGATAAATTACAAGACTCATTCCATAAAAATCTGCTCTGTCTCCATTGGTGTATTTTACTTCAACTTGAATTGTTTTTGATTCTTGAGAATATACTAAATTAATTGGAATGACTAATGATAATACTAAAACAATGATTGCAATTTTTAAAATATTGAAATTTTTCAAACTCCTATCCTCTTTGCACTTGTCCAAGTTCGCTTTTTTATTTGAAATCTGTTCTATAATTGCTTTAAGTAGTAGAAAGTCTACAATCTGCTTAAATCCAAATACCAACAATCCTGCATACCATAATAATTTAGGATCTTCATTGTCAATTCTAATCGCTAAAGCTGACATTAGATAATGTACAATTGTAAAAATTGTCATTACTTGCAATACATACAACCCATCTCCTTGAATGACTCCTAATATTGCGTTAAATGTAGCTACAAAACCTATGATTGGTGTTACAAGCATGCCTAATACCAAATATGGAAAAGAAAGTCTTTGCAAATATCCATAACGTGGATTTGTCAGTGCATCTCCATGTCTTTTTAATACCTGAATGTTTCCTCTATACCATCTTTTTCTCTGAGATATAAAATCATGTAATGTATTTGGAGCCTCTGTATACGCTGTAGCTTTTGTACTTCCCTGAGTAATCAAACCTGCTTTCAGAAGTTTTATGGTTTGATCAAAGTCTTCTACTATAGTATCTTTACCGTATGCTCCGGCTTCCGTCAAAAATGATTTTCTAAATGCTCCTAATGCACCAGGTACAATTGTAATAGAACCAAAAATATCAAATGCCCTTCTAACAATCTGAATCCCTGTTATGTATTCCAACGCCTGGCATTTTGTAATGGCGTTAACTCTATTTCGTACTTTTATATTTCCTGCAACAGCTGCTACATGTTCATTTATCTGAAATCCTTTCATCATTTCCTTTAAAGAATTTCTTCCAATAATGGTATCTGCATCCACTATTACAATGATTTCTCCTTTTGAATACACTAGTCCATAGTTTAATGCAGATGCTTTGCCTCCGTTTTCTTTGTGTAACACTTTGATTTTATCTTTATACTGCATTGCAATGTCTAACGTCTTGTCCGTACTGCCATCATCTACAAAAATAATTTCTTTTTTAGGATATTTTGTTTCTATTAATGCCTCAATTGTGTGAGCTATGACCTTTTCCTCGTTATATGCTGGAATAATTACTGATACTGTAGGATAAAATTGAAGTTCTGGTTGTATCTCTTCTCTGTGTTTGCTAAATACTGCCATTGGAACAAACAACATTGTAGACCAAAATGTGATAGTCATTGCCCAAAGTAAAATTATTCTTACAGGTGATTCTAGTAATGAATATCCTTCATAAGCAATAATTGCACCGATAATAAATGGCGATGTCAATAAAAATAATAAAAACACTGATGGTCCACGATTGCCTGTTTTATTTTTTGAATATGCCTTTGATTGTGCACTAATCAAATGATAAATTAATAAAATTCCTCCCATCCCCATTGCAATCATACTCAATGGTCCAAGAATTAGGTATGTTGAAACTACTAAAAATACTAAAATTGTTACAACCAATAAAATTTGAATAGAATCAAATTTTTTTTGTATCTCTTTTTTATGTTCTATTGCCTTTTCTTTCTTGTTTTTTTGATCTTTGTTATCATTACCTGGATTGTTTTTGATATTTGTCGTTTCTGAGTTTTTCAAAATTGTTTCATGTGTGGTATCCCCTTGATGTGATGTTCTTTTTTGGATAATCATATGTCTCATTCAAATAATGTTTTGCTAATTGTTCTACATATCTAAGATCTGCATCCCAAAGTGATGAATTTCGTTGAATTGTTTTTTTAATTTTTTCTAGTCTTCTTATATACCCAACATCCATTTTCAATAACTCGTCTATATCGTCAAGAATTGAACGCAATAACAATATTTGAAATTTGAATGTTATATCAATTATTGTTTAAAATTTGTAAACATGCTTTGAAATGCTGTTAATAATCCTGTTTCATGATTTCTTTGAACTCTTCATATTTTAATTTTTTTGAATATTGCTTTGATTCCTAGACTAATCAAATGCATTTCAAAAATGTCATTTATTTTAGATCTTGTAAGAGATTAGAAACTATCAAAGAGATGATATTGAAATTAATATTGAATCTTATCCCTCTAGCGCCAATTGATCTATTCCTTGTTTTTGTCCATTTTTGAATTACAATTAGAACATCTAACCGAATCTTTGACATTTATTTTTCCACATTTTGGACAACGCATGACTTTGAACTCCACCCGTGCACGTATTTAACATCAAGTATGAATTTCATGTTTGGAAATATCTGATTAGAATCTAAATAAATGGGAGGATCTTTAATCAAAAATATGAAAAAAGTTTTTGTTAATGGTTACGGTTCTATTGGAAGTAGGATTACTTCATTTTTGCAAGATGATTCTGAAATTTCATTAATTGGAGTAGGGAAATACTCTCCTGACGATGATGTCAATCTAGCAATCTCTCGAGGTCTTGATGTCTATGTTCCTGAAAGAAAATTAAATGATTTTAAGGATTTTAAAATAACTGGAACGATAGAATCTGCTCTTGATGACTGTGATCTAGTAATTGATGCTGCACCAGGAGGACATGGGTTTAAAAACAAAAAAATCTATATGAGCCAAAAAATCTAATGGCAATTTATCAAGGTGGAGAATCCGTCGTAGGTGAAGAATCTGTATCTGATTTATTGTTTAATTCTAGGGCCAACTATTCTCTGGCAATTGGAAAAAAGCATGTGATGCAAGGTAGTTGCAATGTTACAGGGATGGGTAGAATTTTAGAACCATTGCGGGATAAATTTGCAGATAAATTGATCAGATTTGATGTAACTCTAGTTAGACGATGGGCCGATATTGAACAGATAGAAAAACAAGTCCCAGATACTATCGAAATGACTGAATCACCACATCATGGCGATGATGTGAAAATGTATTTTGGTAAAGATGCACCGCTTTTTGTTCGTGCAATTAAAGTACCAACCAGACAAATGCACTTACACATAATGGATATTAGATTTGATGGTCAAGCCCCAAAACCATCTGAAATTCATGATATTTTTAAAAATGAATTTGGAGTTGCGACACTATGGACTGCAAAGGGAACAAAGGATGTACGTGATTTTGCCAAAAATATTGGATTTAATTTTCCAGATACTAATATGATCCACATTCATGCAAACATGACTGTTTCGATTGGAGACACTGTACAAATGATGTATTCTGATGATCAAACCGGAATTGTAATTCCTGAGAATCACATGCTGTTACAAGCAATGTTGTTTGGGAAATCCTATGAAGAGGCATTTTCTCATACTGAATCTATATTTCATATGAAAGAAAAAAAGCAAAAACTAGAATCTCATTTTGCACGAAAAAACTAATTTTATTTTTTTATACGTTCTATTCTGATTCTTTCGGGCTTGTTTTTTATTACCTTTTCAACAACTATCTTGATATTATCAATTTCAAGTTTGTCTCCTTCTTTTGGTATGTCTTGTAATTTTTCATGTAACAATCCATTGAGTGATGCATAATCATCACCTTCTGGTAACTCTGATTTAAAAATCTCATTTATTCTGTAAATCTCAATATCTCCATTTGTAATAATTGTGTCTTTATCAATTGACTGGAATTCTGTAGGTGGCATATCATCAGTTTCATCTTCTATATCTCCGACTATCTCTTCTATCAAATCTTCAAATGTTACTAGGCCTTCCACTCCACCATGTTCGTCAATGACCATAGCTATGTGCGTCTTTCTACCTTTCATTTCTTTGAGTAGTGAACTCACCATTTTTTCCTGAGATGCAAATACTGGTTTTCTTGCAATTTGTCCTAATGTGACTAATTTGTTGTCATTTTCTATATGAGTTAAAATGTCTCTTACGTGAACAAATCCTACAATATCATCATTTGTTTCACCAAATATTGGAATTCTTGAATGAGGATTCTCATTAATTAAAGGGAGAGCATCAAAGAGGAGCATTTTTGATGGTAGTGTGAACATCTTTGTTCTAGGTGTCATGACTGCTCTGATTACAGTATCTGAAAATTCTAAAGCACTATGGACCAACTCTCCTTCATCTTTCTCTAAAGCCTTATCGGCTAATCCTTGATCGACTATCCCTTTTATCTCCTCTTCTGTAATAGGTGGAATTTGATAGCTACTACCTGTTAATTTTACCATGTACTTTGTAATTATCTCTAATAGTTTCACAACAGGCCAAAATGCATACCCAAAAATTATTAAAACAGGTGCAAATCTAAGAGCAATTTTTGTAGCGTTGGCATTACAATATGTTTTTGGGGTAATTTCTCCAAAGACCAAAATAAGAAAAGTCATAATCCCAACTGCTATTGCTAGACCATCATTTCCAAATATTCTTAATGCAACACTTGTTGCAAATGCCGAAGAACCTACATTAACCACGTTATTTCCAAGATTTACACTTGCCATCATCCATGCTGGATTGGATTTAATTTTATGAAGTGCATTGGCTCCCTTTACTTTTTGTTTAACTAGCTGATTTACTGTCGCTTTTCTGGTGCCTACCAAAGCAACCTCCAAACCACTAAAAAATCCCGATAACCCAATTAGAATGGCTAGGATTACTAATTCAACCCAAAGTTCTACCATTTAACCCACCATAATACAAAGTTAGAACAACAATAGTTCTTCATTTTATTTTCTATACACCATCTCTTGGTTACTGACCTTTTGTAAACCCCACTTTTAAGGCTTAAGTCATGGCGAAAATATTCATTAAAACAGTTTATTCAGTCGTGACTAATTTTTAGGTGGAATTGCAAATTTATTTTTTGGATTATTATGATACTCCACCGGCAGCATCGCATCTTTTTGCCTACCTGTAAGAATACCTACAACCACATCATCTTTTTTAATTATTTCTTCATTTAGTAATTTTTTTATTCCAACAACTGACGCGCCTGATGCCATCTCACAATCAAACCCGTTCAATCCCACTACTGACATTCCATCTAACATTTCTGAATCTGAGACCGTGGTTGCTACGCCATTAGTAAACTCCAAAGCACGTAATCCTTTTAGAATATTTGCGGGTCTTCCAATCTGAATTGCAGTAGCTTTTGTTTTTGGTCTTATCCCTTCCTTATCTAAATACTCATAATATCTTGTAATTAATTCTGTATTTGTTTTTCCTTTATTCCATCGTAATTCTTCCCCTTCAAATTTACCATTATACAAATCTGATAACGTACTTGCACCTTCAGAGTTAATTACTGCAATTCTAGGTATTTTTTTTATCCATCCCCATTCATATAATTCCATTAGTGCTTTACCGCAACTAGATGTATTTCCAAGAGCTCCTCCCGGATACACTATCCAATCAGGGGCTTCCCATCTCAAATATTCTAATGCTCTAAATGGAATTGTTTTTTGCCCTTCTATTCTAAATGGGTTTATAGAATTCACTGTATACCCATTATGATTTTTTGCATCATCGAGGGATTGTTTTAATGCATCATCAAAATTTCCATCAACCTCAATTATCTGAGCTCCAAATTGATATGCCTGACTTAATTTACCTGGTGCTATTTGACCCGATGGAATGTATACATCACAATGTATGCCTTCATTTGCTGCAAACATTCCAGCAGATGCAGATGTATTTCCGGTAGATGCACAAACAATTTTTTTTGCGCCAACCATTTTAGCATGCGTTACCGCAGTTACCATTCCGTTGTCTTTGAATGATCCACTTGGATTGTATCCTTCAGGCTGTAACCATAATTTACTATTAGAAATTCCTATGAAATCTGCAGCCTTTGTCATCTGATATGGTTTTGACTGCCTTCCTTCAGCCCCATCTAATGAAACCAAATATTTTGAACATTCATCTATGTTTTCAGTATCAATTTGACAAAAATTAAGTAATTCTCTAAATCTCCAAACACCACTTTCATTAAAAATATTTTCTTGTGGATTTCGTCTTTGATAAAAGACTTCTTTTAGATTCTCTGAGGGTTTGTTTTTGTATTTGACATCTAATAGGTGGCCTTTCTCACATTCAACATTGATACTCATTATTGGATATTCTAATCCACAACTTGGATCAATACACTTGAGATAAGCATCACCTTGCATTGTCAATTAGCGGATTCAGTGATAATTTAAAGTTAAGAGTGAAACTAGTTAAATTGAGAATGATCCTACTTTTCTAAATTTTTAGAAGTTTCCAAATTCCAATCCATGTGGAATTTTGGTCAAGATTTTGAATTACTATAAAAAATAATTAAAGATTATGAGTCGATAACTCAGGCGGATTGAGTTTTAATCCAAAATATGTAATAGCAGGATTAACATTAAGAAATATGAATCATGGCACAAAAGAAAAAGACATTGAAAGAACGCAAGAATCTAGCATGTCATTGGCATTGCCCATGTGAAGATTGTAAAGATGATGAATCACTGTCTTCAATCAATTTAACTTAGTCACGAAAAGTTTAGAATCTAACACAATAATCTATTCATCATAATCCGATATTTGGATTCAATTTATGATCATCGCCTATTGCCATTGCAGAAAGAACCTGCGTTATGACGTTGCAATGGTAATCTGAGAACTGGTATTACCAAAGATGCATGTTGGATATTTGATTAATTTAGAGAATTTCTTAATAGGATAAGACTCGGTTTGTTCTTTGGATTTCTATCGATTGAATCCCAGCGTTACCGAAAACACGCAATTGTATTCACTGCGATCACCTATTTTAGATTTATGCATTATAGAATCTAATAACGCCTGATTGTTTGTTTTTATTGTAATTACATTTTGTAATATGGTACAAAAGTGTATTATTATTGCCCGATGTTCTCTGTGAACATTAGCCCTTACACTCCTTGTGAGTGAGAGGGTTTATTTTTTATTACATTCAAATTCCATGTCAATTACATCGTTACTTTTTTTCTTAACTAGATATGTCATTTTGATCCACTTCTCTGTTTTTACCCAATTATGACCGAGAAGTTTTGACTTTGATTGGATTTTAGGAGGCTGTCTAAACTTTTAGATTGGATTACAATAATCAAAAGATATCATGGTCACTCATTATGAATATTTGAAAAGTCTCTTAGAAAAGATCTTGAATTCATACAATACATTAACAAAACTTGAGGATAATCCAGGAGATTTAGATCTAATTAAAAAAGAAATTTTGAAGATTAATGGATTCTTTCATGTTTTTATCAATAAAGTTACAAATGAAAACTATCAATTAACTGATCTATCTGAATTAAAATCTAAATTTGAGTATTATCTTAATACATATTCTTTTGAAAAAGAGATAGATACTATGTCAACATTATACTCTGATGATTCGGATAGATTGAAAAATATGCGGTTGAAAATTCTTGAATCTCTAATGGATAAAAAATTAATAGATGATATAGAATACACAATAGGGAAATTATGACATTATGGAAAAAAATAATAAAAAATGTGTATTATGTGGATGTAAAGATCATCGTTTAATTGGATGTTTTAGACATTCTGCAAAAACATGTAGTTGTTATAAAAAACAGGATAATTAAAAATAAGATTAATAATTTTGTTTTCTTTTAGGTCCAGATCTCTCATGAAAATTTAAACAACATTTACATTCTTTTTTAATACACTCTTCTTCTCTTGGGTGATTACATATACCACATTCACAACTATTTGCCATATTTTTTTAATATGATATTTACAATATAACTAATACTACAACTTTTTATGATTTTCAGGTAAAATTGGTTCTATTTTTTTGCTTTATTTTTCTTCTTCGTAGGTTTTTCCGGTTTGCCTTCTAACTCCTGTTCCATTTCAGCAGCTTTGTTATCTACAACTTTTATGATCTCTTGTATCAGTCCATCCAAATCACTATCAGATGCTTCAGGTTCAACTGCAGTTGCAATTTCATTAATCGTGCTAGAGATCTCCGCACTCACTTCCTCAAAGCTCTCTGGATCTTCATATGCTGCATTATAGAGATTTTTTAGATTATTTACATGGTTAATTACCTGATCAGTTAATGTAAGTCTAAATTCAGTACCGTTAACCTCAATCATTTTTGTAATCATATTTCAGATTTCAAATTCTGTTCCTTAAAGGTTTTTAGTTAAAAATCGTTGTTTTACGGTATGAATTTATCAATTTAGAATACTATGTAATCCAAAGCTGCAGCATCACTAATTAGAGTAGTGTGCCTTGAACCAACAACATACCCATTTTTGATCTCATTTGCTGGTATCCATCTATTTGTAGATGAGTAATGTCTTTTTTCAGCTAATTCTCGTTCAATCGCTTCAATGTCAAATTCCCCTTCTTCTACTTCCTGTGAAGCCAAGTGTTTTATGGTAACAAGGATTTTACTAACTTTCACACGATCCCCGAATTTCCATTTTGATGGTGGATTTTCATCTGAAACCTCTAAAACTTTAATTTTCATTTGTTTATTGCCAAATGCATCATAGCTTACAAGAGTTCTTTCATCTGTAAATTCTTCAAAGACCACTCTTGAATTGGTTTCTTTAGATTCCGAATTCGTTTCCAATAACTCTTTTGTATAATTTCGAGTTTCGTTATTGTCACTAGATTCTTTTAATTCATCTTCAGCCATGCATAATCTTTGTTTTTGATCATTAAAAAACACTCTGCTATTATTCAGAGTTAGGCACTAGGACCTATGTTTTGTTTTAAAAGGCATTTTATGTTCTTTAAGATCTAATTTTTCTCTTTTACCATCAATTTTTGCAAATATTTCCCCTTCATATGTACAGACACAGTCTGTGATCTTTTTTGATTCATCCCATACCTTGTAGAACTCTCTTAATTCTCTACTTTCATACTCTCCTAAACCTATTCTCTTTTTTGAAAGAAATTTGAATGCTAAAATCACTTTTCTATCATTGTAAATATCAAAAGTCTTGATCCATTTTTGACACCTTTCAATCTGATCTGCAGGGACTGGTAATGATGTGCTTGTACCAGATTTTGCTTCAATGGTAAAAATTATGCTATTTGGAGTGTTTACCGCTAAAACATCCGGCAACGCTGTGCTCGGAGAGCCAAGTCTGAATGCTTTCCAGTTTTCAACGGAATTGAATCTTTTTACTAGCGTATCTTCCCAATTATACCCGCGCTGTCTCCTAGTCTTTGCAATTTTTTTATTATCTTTTACAGGAATTTCTCTAGTTCTTAAAAGTGAAATTGAAGTCATTTATTATATAATTTTCAATTTAGGTATAGTACGGTAGGTAATTACAGAATAACCTTTCAAATCTAACATGTTATTGTTTTCTCTTCACATAAAACTATTCAAGCCAAGTAATGAACAAGAGTCTAACTTTTGATAAATTTTTACAAACAATTTCAGTAATGTAATAGCTGACGATACCTAGTAACTTGCAATTTTTTTAATACCGTTTTCAATGAGTTTATCAAACCCCTTTGAAGATCTTTTCTAATGCTTGAAAAACTATCAAAGAATTTAGTCCTGTTAAAACAAGAATTTACACAAATTTATGACGGTCACAGTCATATCCAAGAAATTCTTCCAATATCTTCTTCAGACTCTTTTCCAATAATCGATAAACATTTAGAACTTCTTCATGATTTTGCTAAAAAGAATCCAATATATCATAATTTTTATGAACAAAAAATTCAAGACATATTATGCAGAGTATGTGAAGGCGATATAAACGAGCATTGGCTAAATAGCATTAAACATGGTTCTAGTTGTCAACCATTCTATCCAACATGGATTCTTTCTGCATATATTGCAGTATTTATTGCAAAAAATTTTGGTTGTAAAGAATTAGTTGATATAGGTTCAGGCGATGGAAGGATTGCATATTGTGCAAAAATTTTAGATTTGAAAGCAACAAGTATTGAAATAGATGCTGGACTAGTTGAACTTCAAAATGTAATATCACATGCAACTAATGTCGATTTTAATCCCACATGCGTTGATGCTATTGAATTTGATTACAACTCGTTAAAATTAAAATCCCCCGTATTTTTTATAGGTGGGTTGCCTCAAATGGGAGGCGATATTTTAGCAACAAATGTAATAGAAAAAATTTCTACAAGTAATATTAAAAAAAACGCCTGTATTGTATTTGCTGGCACTCATTCAAAGAGACAATTATCTGGAGATCAATCTGATGGGGGATGGAGTACTTTAATTGAAAAACATGGTCTTAAAGTAATAGAAAGCGTTTCACTCCCAACAATTTGGACTTTTGATCAGCCAATTGACACACCATATATTTTCACTAACTTTGCCTGATTATATCAATGACATTTCAAAAAAATAATTTCCATCTTTAATCCCACATCTGTCTAATCTGATATTTTGACCTATATTGGGAGTTCCAGAGGATATACTGCCAATAATTCTGACTCCTTTTTTGATTTCAACCAAACAGAAATAATTCTTGTTTTGCCTTGAAAATTCCATTATTTTACCCTCACTAGGGCTTTTTCCCCAAGATACTTCTTTGAAGCATCGGTTACAATATTCTGATGGAGGCCATACAGTTTCGTTGCAATGTGTACATTCTGAAATCATAAAGATTCCTTTTTTTAATTCAGATTCAAAATTCATTTTTCTAAAATTAAAACTGTCGATGAAGTGGATGCAGCTGACATGTTATGAACTAGACCGATTTTTGCATCATCTATCTGTCTTTTGTTAGCACGTGATTGTAATTGTTGAGTAATTTCGATAGTTTGAGCAATTCCTGTTGCACCTAAAGGATGACCTGCACCAATTAATCCGCCTCTGGGATTTATTTTTAAATTATTTGTTTCATGCATTTCTTTGATCATGTCTAATCCTTTTCCTTTATCTGCAAATCCAATTGACTCTAACGCCATAGGTTCACATACCGAAAATGCATCATGAACCTCCATGACGTCTATTTCTTTTACAGTATGTTTTGACATTTTTATTGCATTTGCTGCAGCTTGTTGAGTGGATTCCATGGAACTAAATGTCATATTCTTTGTAAATCCCGCAGAGGTAGTTTTTTGTCCTATTCCTGTTATCCAAATTGGTGTGTCTGTAAATTTTTTACATGTATTTTCTGAAGCAAGTAAAATTGATGCTCCTCCAGTACAAGGTCTTGAGCAGTCAAGTAATCTAAGATCATCTGTTAGTTTTTTAGAATTCATAACATCATCTACTGAATATGTTTTTTCTGAAATTGCATTAGGGTTATTCTGAGCTTGTTTGTGGTTTTTTACTGGGATGATTGCCAATTCTTCATCTGTGATTGAAAATTCTCTTTTGTATGATTTGGTAAAAATACTCGCCCAAAAGATAGGATGTTTAAATTCACCTCTTGAATTATCCCACTCTAAAATTTGTCCCGGACTATCATATCTTTCTGCACCTGATACCAAAACTACATCTGCCAATCCAGATGTGATGTAAGAATATGCAGAAACAATGGCGTTTGTTCCTGAATTACATAGACTTTCAATACTATGAGAAATTTTAGGCTCAATTCCTGCCATTTCAGATAATACGGCAGCTAGATATTTTGAATTATCATTAGTAGATACCAAAACAGCGTCAATATCATTTTGGTTCAAATTAGAAGTATTATCAAATAGTTTTTTTGTAGAATTCAATAAAACAGATTCAATTTTAGAGTCGTCTTTTGAAAATTTTGTAATTCCGTATGATGCAATTCCAACTTTAGACATTATATTTCCTCAGAAAACGTATCATTGAGTAGTCTAAATGAATCTATGACATCTCCTACAGGGTTGAACTGTATTGTTGGCAAATCTATTCCTGTCTCGCGGAATCTCTGTAATTGTTTGATACATTGATCAGGTGTTCCTGCAATTGTCAATGAATTAAGCATCTTTTCCGAGACCAATTCATAATTTGATCTAAATCCAGATTTCTTGAATTCTTCAAAAATATTTTGGGTTTCGCTTTGAAATCCATTTTTTGATAAAAATTCTCTGTAAATATTTCCTACTGAGATGTAAAATGCAAGTGTTTGTTTTGCACGTGTTATTGCTATTTCCGCATCGTGAGAAACTGCTGTAATAATTTGACATGTGACATCAATTTTTCTTTTTGTTTGCATTTTTTGTATCGTATTTTTCATTTCATTTATTGGTCGTAAATAAAAAATTACACCATCAGCGATACCCCATGTTAAATCCACCATTTTTTGATTGACTGCTGCCATGTATATTGGAATTTTCTCTCTATGTGGTTTTATCAAAAGTTTAAAATTTTTTAAATTAAATATTTTTCCAGAATAATTGATTTGGTTTCCAGATAATATTAATTTAATAATTTCCACATATTCTTTCATTCTTAAAACAGGATTCTCAAATTTGTATCCATGAAAATCCTCTACTATAGGAAGGCTACTTGTACCAAGACCCAATACTAACCGTCCATTAGATATGGTGTCTACTGTAGCTGCTCCCATTGCAATCGATGATGGGCTTCTGGAATAGATGTTGATTATAGACGAACCAATTTTTTGTTTTAATGTTTTTTGGGATACCATGCTTAACATAGAAAAATTCTCCATACCCCATGTTTCAGGAATCCATATAGTATCTGTACTAGTATGAGATATGATATCTGAGCATTCTAAAACCTGTTTTATTGAGAGTAATGAGCCTAAACTGTATGCTATTCGCATGCATTTTATCACATTATTGGATATTCTAGTGTTTCCGCATTGATTCTATGCGTATTTTCAATAAATCTCTGATATGTAGTTTCTAAATGCACGAAAGTTATTCAATGCATGTTTGACGCGTATTCTTTTAGCATTGGGTTAATTATCATTGAGGTCGAATATTATGAAAGTATATTTTGATTCAAATCATTGAGTGAACAATCTTACGCTGATAATTTTACCCAAAAAAGTTCTTTTTGGGATGATGCCTCAAAATATGCTGCATCTACAAGTGATGATGAATCATTTGTTAGTGAGATAGCATACATGATGGTGACTCTTCATAGAACAGGCGCCTAAAAATTAGTTTTTTATATTTATTTTTGTAGTTCTTCAGAACATTCTTCCATGTCTTTAAAAGAATCTATGGAATACCAAAATACGTTTTTGAATTTAACTGTCCTTAATTTCCCTTTTTTTGCATAATCTGGAAAAACTGTTTTTTCAATATCTCCTTTTTTTGGTAGATCTTTTAACACTTCATTTTGTAAATGATAAATTCCCGCATTCATCCATAAATCTGAAATTTCTTTTTTCTCTTTAAATTTAGTTACTATGTCATTTTGTGTTTCCATAATTCCAAATTTTGTTTTTAATTCTATTGAGGCAATCGCATTTTGTTTTTTTGCAAGTTGTTTAAGGTTGATGTTTGTAATCGTATCTCCATTTAATACAAAAAAAGATTTATCTTTTATTGACAAACCTGCTTGTTTTATAGCTCCACCCGTTCCTAAAGGTATTTTTTCTACAGAAATTTTTATTTTTATTCCAAAATTGTTTTTCATTTCAAGATAATTTTTAATCATCTCTGCTTTATATCCAGTACAAATTATTATTTCCTTTATTCCTTGTTTTTTTAAATATTTTACTTGCCATTCGATTATTGGAATATTGTTTAAAGGAATGAGTGGTTTTGGAACATAATCTGTTATTGGGCGTAGTCGTTTTCCTCTCCCGCCAGCTAAAATCACTGCTTTCAACAATTAATCATTACTGATGAGACATTATAACTTTAATTAGAATTTCAATTGAATTGACTTGCTAATTTAATCATAGTTGTTTTTAGTTGTTTATGTAAATTCATCTTGTTTCTTTTTACAAATCCCACAGAAAAGATACCCATCCTTATGTCTTATCCAATAATGCTGTGTATGATTTAGTGGTTTCACCATTTTATTCCAATTATT
Source organism: Candidatus Nitrosarchaeum limnium BG20 (assembly GCF_000241145.1). Taxonomy (NCBI): domain Archaea; kingdom Thermoproteati; phylum Nitrososphaerota; class Nitrososphaeria; order Nitrosopumilales; family Nitrosopumilaceae; genus Nitrosarchaeum; species Candidatus Nitrosarchaeum limnium. The sequence goes on from NZ_AHJG01000281.1 coordinate 14,619, forward strand.
ACAAAAATATTTGATTGTTATATTGCATTCTCCTGTTATTTTTAATAATTATAGGAATCTTAGAAAATATGTATTGTTGCCACTCCAAAATAGTAACCTATGCTAGTTAATGCTATACTCCAGATACATGACCCTATTAACGTAAAAATTAAAAATTTAATTGGATTCATGTTAAAAATTCCTGCAGGAATTGATACAATCTCTCTTATTCCAGGTATTATCCTTCCAACCAGTACTGACTTGTCTCCATATTTTTCAAACCAGCGATCAGCTTTTTCTAAAGTCTTTTCTTTAATTTTCACATATTTTAGATATTTTATCAAACCAATACGCCCTACTTTTTTTGCTATTAGATAAATTACAGATGCACCTGTTGTTGCACCACAACCTCCTGCGATTCCAACCCCAAGAACATGAATTGCATTCATATTGTTTTTTAGAATGCTATATCCTGCTAATGGAAATATGGCTTCACTAGGTATTGGGGGAAAGACAGTTTCTATTAATGCAGCTAAAAATACTCCGGGATAGAGATTTTCAGATATCAATGTGATGAGCCATTGAATTAATGTTTCAATCTCATTCAAGTTATTTTTCCTCTGTCAAATAATAGTGAAGTTCAGTATAACATTCAGTACAGTACTCCTGATCATTTGTATGATCACAATCGTATACTTTTGATACTTCATTATTGCATTTTGCACATGTAGGCATACGTTATACCTTGGAAAGAGATTTTTTTATCTTTATTCCACCCAAAGTTGTAATTATTGCACCTACTCCAATCAAACTACCGCCCTCTCCAATCATTCTGGCAGCATTTTCAGATTCACTTGCACTAGACATAGACATTGCACCACCAATAATGATCAAAATACCTGTTATGATTAACATAATACCTAATCCCTTGAACGGTGGTTTTTTTGCAATAAAAAATGCAATAAATGACAATATTATTGGTGGCATTCCAAAACCTATTCCTCGCGTCATTGCATCAAAAGGTAAAAACCCCTTTCCTGCTCCTCCACCTCCAACTATAACATCTATACCGTATATCACTAAAAGACTTATTGAAATTCCAGATAAGACATGTGGTATGGATGCCATGTTGGATTAATTTTTTAATTAATTAATAAACGTATTAGGAGATCTTGGATTCAATTTTTGTAAAATATCCTTAGATTGGATGAATAACTACTTTATCTTTAATTAATTCAAGACGTTTCAGTAAATGCTCTATTGTTTCTCCATTATATGCAACTAAATTAAAATGTCCTAATTTTCTCATTGGTTTAGAAATTTCTTTTCCATACATTTTTAGAAATATATCTGATTCTGACAATGATATTGGTTTGTATTTTCCTTCAAAAGATTTCGAACCTAAAATATTATACATTATTGTAGTGTGAATCAATTCAGTGCTTCCTAATTCTAGACCTAAAATTGCTCTAAGATGTTGCTCGAATTGAGATGTTTTACTTGATTGTAAAGTATGATGGCCTGAATTATGAACTCTTGGGGCTATTTCGTTGATTACAATTTGATCATCATGAGTTACAAACATTTCTATCCCAAAGACTCCTGCCCCTTCTAATACCGTCATAGTTCTGATTGCAATATCGTTTGCTTTTTTGGATATTGTTTCTGAAACTCTTGCAGGAGCTATTGTTTCTCTTAGAATATTTTCTTCGTGAATATTTTCTACAAGAGGATATGTTTTGATTTGACCTTTTGTGTTTCTAGCTGCGATTACAGACACTTCCATTTTAAACGGAATAAACTTTTCAAGCATGAGTTTCTTACCCTGAAAATAATCATATGCATTTTTTATTTGATCTGGAGAATTTATCTTAAAGTTTCCTCTTCCATCATATGCATCCCTTCTTGCTTTAAGTAATGCTGGATAGCCAAATTTTTTTAGACCTTCTTCTAAATCAAAAATAGATGATATTTTTATAAATTCAGGAATTGGAATATTGTTTTTATTTAGAAATGTTTTCTGCAAGAATTTATCTTGAATAATTCTTAATGTTTCAGGGGCGGGCTCTATTTCAGCTTTATTTTCAACTGATTTTAAAACGTCACTATCTCCAGATTCTATTTCATATGTTATAATGTCGGATTTTTCAGCTAGTTCCTTAATTGCGTTCTGATCTTTAAAATCCGCAGTGATTTGATCTGCACCTACTTGTGAAGCTGGGCAATTCGGTGTAGGATCTAAGACAATTATTTTGGATATGTGCTCTGGCATTTTTTTGGCAGCTTCTGCAATCATCATTCCCAGTTGACCGCCACCAATTATTCCAAGAATTTTACCCATACTCATGAAATTACTTTCGATTAAAAATATCTAATGAACGTATGCGTTCTATAATCGGTATTTTTTATTACGCACCCATAATTATTGCCATTATAGATAATAACCTGATTTATTTTTCTATTGTTGTGAGTTATACAAAAAAACCAATGATTGGAATAATCATGGGATCTAGTTCGGATAGCAAAATAATGAATGACGCCGCTGAAATTTTAGATAAATTTAAGATAAAACATGAGGACCAAATTATCTCAGCCCATAGAACTCCATCTAGATTAGAAGAATATGCAAAACATGCAGAAAACATGGGATTTAAAATAATTATTGCGGGTGCAGGAGGTGCCGCACATCTACCTGGAATGATTGCATCTCATACAATACTACCAGTGATAGGAGTGCCGATTATGGTTTACAATGATAAACAATCAAAAAAACCAGAGAACATGAAGTTTTCATCTTTTGGTGGACTAGATTCCCTTCTATCTATATCAGAGATGCCAAATGGCTCACCTGTCGTGGCAGTAGGGATTAACAAGGCTGGCAATGCTGGAATTTATGCGATGAAAATTTTGGCAAATGAGTTTCCTGAACTTAAAAAGAAATTAAAACAGTACAAGTTAGACCAGCATGATTCAGTATTAAAAGAATCAGAAAGTTTGAAAAAACAAGGTCTAAGTAAATTTGTTCAAAAAAAATTCAAATGATTTTATGTCATCAAACTAAATTGGATGTTTTTCTTTTTTAATATTTCAATTAACTTATCCGTTTGTTCTTTTCCTTGAGTTTCTAAGCTTAATGTAACACCTGCAGAACCTGCGTTGATGTTTGAACTTAATCTATCATGAACTACTTCAACGATATTTGCATTTGCTGCACTAATTTCATCCACTATTTCTTTGAATGCTCCTGGTCTATCAGGCAACAAAATCGATATTTTTAGTAATCGTCCCATCGTTGCTAGTCCCTTATCTACAATCTGTCCTAAAAGATACATGTCTACATTACCACCAGATAATATTGTTACGACTTTTTTTCCTGGAGCTGGTTTTGTAGAAATTAAATATGCCAGCCCTACTACTCCTGCAGGTTCCACTACAAATTTTGAGCGTTCCATTAGCAAAAACATAGCCTTTATGATCTCAGAATCATCTACCAATACTACCTCATCTATTAATTCTTTAATTATTGAAAATGTTTTTTGTCCTGGTATTTTTACCGATATACCATCAGCTATTGTTCTTGCACCACCACATGAAGTCAATGAACCGTTTTTGATTGATTCATACATAGATGGAAATGATTTTGATTGAACCCCAATTACTTTGATTTTAGGATTTTTTTCTTTTATAGCAATTAAAACACCTGCAGCTAATCCTCCTCCGCCTATAGGGACATAGATTTCATCAACATCTGGAAGCTCTTCTAATATTTCTAATCCTATTACTCCTTGAGCTGCTATGACTTCTGAATCATCGAATGCATGAATCATCGTGGCTCCTGTTTTTTGAGATATTTCTTTTGCCTTTGCAGATGCTTCATCATAGTTTACTCCCTCTAAAATCACAGTAGCACCATAACCTTTAGTTGCAGAAACTTTTGATGGAGATGCATTTTTTGGCATGATGATTGTACAAGGTATTTTCTCTAATGATGATGCAAATGCTACTCCCTGAGCATGATTTCCTGCAGATGCTGCTACTACCCCATATTTTTTTTCTTCAGATGATAATAATTTTATTTTGTAATATGCACCTCTAATTTTAAACGAGCCAGTTTTCTGTTGAAATTCTGCCTTTAAGTAAATCTGCGAACCTGTAATATCACTAAATGTGGGAGAATAAACCAAAGGGGTTTTTCTTATTTCGTTTCCACGCATAGAATTTGCATTTTTAATGTCATTGTAAGTTGGGTTCATTAGAAATTTTTCTACATAAAAGAGATATTTGACTTCTTCCATTAATAAAACCGATTTTAAGTTCTTTTTCGTGCGTAATTTTAGATTAAAATCAAAACAGATCAAATTAACTGCCAATGAAAATTTTTGTTTAACATTCAACAATGAGTGTTGTTTTATAGATTTTTTACTGGCAAAATTTTTTGTTTTAGAAAACTATGATTCTAACATATGAGAAAACTCATCTAATCTTTTTACAATGTTTTCTTTTACAGTCTCAGAAATTTTTCTAGGATCAAATAATCCTTCTTTTGTTTTATTTTTTATAAATTCTATATCAAACGTACATAAGCATCCTTCTTCCCCTGTAATCAACCTTGTATCATCAATCAAAACTGGACTAGTCTGATATGTTTCTACAAGCAAATTATCTAATTCTTTGATCAGTTTATTTTTTTTAATTGATAACTCTTGAAAATCAACTTCAATCTCATTTTGAATTTCTTTGTATATTTTTTCTCTAAATTCATCGTTTTCATAAAATATCTCAAATAATTTTTGATGATCAAAATCTTTGTATCCTTTTTCTTTTAATCTGTCTAGTACAAATTGATCACTGTTATCTGACATCTGTTTCTCTTTATTTTTGGTCAAATCGATTATATCTGATAATTCTTTTTGGGCTTCAATTACTCGTTGATCTGGTTTATAATATAACAATACATGATATTGTATCGACATGTGTCCTGAAATAAGGTAGTTGCCTTCTCTAATTTCAAATTTTGTAAAAATTCTTCTTATATCATCATTATTTGAAATCGATACATCTTGAATAGACCAATCTTTCAAATCTTTGATAATTTTTTGATAAAAATCATTCACACGTTTCGGATCAAATGTTTTTTGTTCTGTTATTGTTGAATCACCTAACATTACTTTTACATTTACAGATTTGATAAGATCAATTATTTTTGAAAGAAATATTTGCTGAATTTCATCGTTTTTCTTATTCAAATATTGAATAAACTCATTAGATGATCTTGTACCTAATCGCACAAGAAATGACACTTTTGAACTTCCCTTAAACCTTAAGATTTCATATCTTTTAAATAGAAAAATTAGGCAATTTCATGCATGGTTGAAGATAAAATACTCTGCAATCTTTGTAATTCTGTTATTACACAGTATTATAACGAAGGTTATAAGGGGAATCGAGGAAAGTGCCTTATCTGTAATACTGATTTTCCACTGGAATAAAATGATAAAAAATGTCTAAAACGAACAACCCCGATAATTCTAAAATTAAAGATGATACTTCACAAAGTCAATCAAATCCAAACTTAGTTGATATGTTGCTTGGACAAAAAACTCAAAAAATAGTAGATTCAGAAACTATGATTTTGGAAACCCAAAAGCGAATTTGGGGGGCACTAAAACAAGGTTATGAGTATTCTGGAATTACTGATGAATCTGATAAATTTTTGCGAAAAAATGTTTTTTCTAAATTTGATATGATCGTACTCTATGTGGACCTAGTTGGTTCTACTACAATGACGTTGGAATTACCTGAAGACAAATTAGCAATAATTATCAGTTCATTTGCTCAGGAAATGGCATCTGTTATCAATCTTCATGGTGGATATGTTTTAAAATTTGTAGGCGATGCCGTTATTGGATATTTTGTAGCATCCGAGAACCCTCTCTTGGCAGCAGATAATGCAATAAGTTGTGCAAAATCAATGCTAACAGTAATTCAAAAAGGAATTAATCCGATTTTAAATCAATACGATTATCCTGATTTAATGGTAAAAATAGGAGCGGATTTTGGACAAAGTATAGTTGTTCGATACGGTTCAAATCAAGACTCAGCACATGTTGATCTAATGGGTCCAGCAATGAATATTGCTTCAAAAATACAATCACATGCAAAACCAAATCAAATTTTAATTGGACATGACGTATATAGTAAATTACATCCTTCATCACAATCAATGTTTAAGCAAATTATTTGGAAGAACAACGAATGGAAATTCCGTTCAAGATTAACCGGTGAAATTTACAAAGTTTATGAATATACTGGTTAGACGGTAAATTTTCCTGGACATTCAACATGTTCATAATGATGCTCTGTAAATTTTTCCTGAACTACATAAATTACGATTTTATGTAGATCTTCTACTTTGATATTTTTGTGGCATCTAATGCATGTCTTTGTCAATTCGGCCATCTATTTGCGATCTAAAAGAGCAATCTATAAGGATCAGCGATCAGCTCAAATTGAGCAAAAATGACTCGAAATTAGCTACATTCAATATCAAATATCTCAAAGACAAGGCAAAAATATGGCAAATACATGATATTTTCATGGACGATTTACCTACTAATCAGCTAAAGAACCTCTATGGTTTAAACCCAAATATCCCACATCTTGCTTTACAGTTTCCAAGATTGCCCCCAGGATTATCCAATCCGATGTTTAAGATATTTGAAAATCCTATGAAAGAAAAATTTGCAGAAGATAATGCGTTGATCAATAAAAAATTACATGGATTTCAACAATCATACCAGAAATATGCATCTGGATTATTGAATATGAATTCTGGTCAAATTATACCTCCAGGACATCCGTTATTTAGCCAACAAAATTCTGTCAATTCCCTAAAAGAAGAGAATGATAAACTATTGAAAGAAAATTTAGAATTAAAGAAAAAACTAGATAATAAAAAAGAATCTAAAAGAAATTAGTTTTTTATAATTTTGTATTTTAAAATATGTTTTTTATTTTATATTTCTATGATAATTGACTAATACAAATTATACTAGAATTATACTCGATAAATTTTATTCGAATATGACTATTGATTGAAATAAGTTTATTAATTTCAAGTATAATCTTACTTATGGCTAATACACCTGCAGATGCATGGAAAAGCAAAATTGTTCAATATAGAAAAAAATGCCAAAGTATTCTTCAATTATCAAATAGTGTCAGATATGCAGGTGTGATAAATGCATACGGTAGAACCCTTACTGGAATTGTACGATCCGATGTAAAACCATTACTAAAATCAGAACAAGTAAAAAATGAATTTTTTATAATTTCTACATTAATGACATTAAGAAGGGATACTGTAAGTGCAATTGGTAAATTAGATTATGTATTATTACAACATCTAAAAGTATCCATTATTATTTTTCAGAAAGATGATTTAACATATTATGTTTCAATTGATAGAACTGAAAAAAACATAGATAAAATAATTTCATCAATTAAAAAAACAATCTAAGCCGGAGTAAATCCGTGATATCCGCCAGTTTGTTTGTCTTTATCCTCGAAACTTGGTTCAAATAATGAGATCAAATAATCATCTGGATCCAAAATCATGGCATTTTTTCCTGCCTCTCTATCTACAATATCTCGATATATTTTCACTCCTTTTGATTTTAATTCTTCCACTGCCGAAGTCACATCTCCAACCAAAAATCCTATAGTGATTCCATTTTCAATAGAACTACCAATATGTTGAGCAGTGAGTGATGCTGGATGTAAACTCAATAATGCCCCCGATGTTCCAAGATCAACCCAAGAACGTCTCTGCCTCTTAATTGGAAGACCAATTAATTCATTGTAAAATTTTACTGATTTATCTAGATCTTTAACGGCTAAAATAACATTTCCGACCTTTTTGATATTCATATTTACCCTACTTCAAAGTATGTTAAATTCTTTGTTATTGAACTTCAACCATAGTTTCTGTTCGCTCAACACCATTGATTTTTTGGATTTGATTTGTGACATCCCGAATTTTTCCTAATTCCTCCACTTCTATGATTGCCACGGCATCAAACTGCCCACTCGTTGGAAAAGAATCATACACTGAATTTACTTTACGTAGTCTTGCTGCAATTAATTTTTTAGGTGATTTAACCAAAATTATTGCTCTTACCATCCCATATTTACCTCCACTTCAATTAATGTCTCAGTCGTAACAATTTCTTTAATTTTTTTAAAATCTATTACTGTATTGTTTATGTCATCAATACTTCCATGTAAAATTGCCGTTATATCTGCACGGCCAGTAACAACCATCACATCTTTTATTATCTTACGCTTTTTTTTAAGAATCTCAATTACCCCGTCCACTTTACCTGGTTTTACTGTAATCAGACAAAGTGCTTTCATAGAAACTATATGATATTGGAATGAATAAAGATTACTTTAGTCATATGCCTCTTGCGATCTAGATTCTTCCAGATAAGCTCTTCTTTCCTCATTTACTTTTTCTTGGTCTATGGCAATATCGTCGTCTACAATTACAATGCTCATATCGTCACTAGGATCTTCTTTTGATTTCTTAGGCTTGGCTTTTACTCCTTTACCTTTTGGTGTTGCCTTGCCTTTTGG
>NZ_AHJG01000280.1:0-1936 GCF_000241145.1 Candidatus Nitrosarchaeum limnium BG20
AATTATTTTAGATTCATCACTAATGGTTTTAGAATCATTACTGATTGTATGATTAATCTGATTTGATTCAGTAACATTTGAAATGGAGGTAATGTTAGTTTCATTTGATTGGTCTGAAATAATCTCAGAAGAAATATTTGAGAATTTAGCTGCAACTGTTATTGGCTCAGTAGTAGAATTTCCACCGAACAGTGTCGAATGTGCCATTACAGTATATGTTCCTGTTTGATTGATTGGAATGTAAAGAACTGTAGAAGTGGCATCTTTGTTTTTTACAGGAAAGAATCCACCACCTTGACTAAAAACAGAATTACCTAACCAATCAAGTGAAGGCCAGCCAAGAAAATGACCAAACACCCCAGATGGCATATTACTTTGAACTATTTTCCCTTTAGGATCAACTACAAACACTGACAAGTTAGTGTCATCAGTTTTCCAAGACATCTCTATTGCTGCTGAATTAATTGAACTATCTTTAATATTAAAATAATATTGTCGCCAATCACCTGCCATGTATCTATTTGACATATCAAATGCACCTTTTACATAACCACTTCCAAAAATTGCATCGCTATTTTGTTTTCCTTCAATTAGTACAAGTGAATCTTTTTTATTAATTTCTTTTTTTATTACAAAAGATACTGGTGCATTCACACTGTGTTTAGATCCTTCAAATGTTATGAATCCTTGATAATTTCCAGTTTGTAAATCATTTGGAGCGATTAAAGAGATGTCAACACTAGCAATACCATTTGCAGGTATAGTGAGTGTTTCAGACTCAGGCCAAATGATGGACCATTTAGTTTTGTGATAGTAACTTGCCGTTAATGTGTAATCCATCGATGTGGAGTTTTGTCCTGTGTCACCTAAATAGAAAGAATATCTAGTTGGAATTGGATACACACCAACTAGAGGAGTTCCTTTGAATTTTTCATTTGGTTCGGTGATTCTAAGTTCTTGAACAGTTCCCCATGAACCAGCTCTATTTACCATGGAAAGTTCATTGCTAGTTACTTTTGTGTCGTTGTTTTTATCAATCCAATCATAAACGTATAGAGATGAAATTTTCATATCATTTGCATAATCTACTGTTTTATTCATGAAATTATCAAATGGAAAATTAAGATTCAAGATCATCAAAGATGATTCTTTTGGGATTAAGTTTTCATCAAAAAGTCCACCTAGTTCTTTTTGTTCTTTGATATCAGACAACGGAATATAATTTGGAATGAATGTACCTGATTTATTTAAAAATGAATCTTGTTGACCGACTTTGGTTATTCCATCGTATTTGGTATTTTTGATTAAAGATATAGTTGTAGGTTTAACAGTTATGTTAATTGGTTTGTTTGTTGGATTTTCAATTGTGAAAGTTGTTTTGCTGTGGTCTCCAGGAAGTAATTGACCTGCAAACCAACTTGTCATAGGCATTGGCTTTGTAGGATACTTGAATTGTTCAAATCCGATAGATGTTGAGTTTATTGATTCAAGTGTAGGCTCTAAAATTTTTTTAATATTGCTATAAGAAGCATCATTGTACACAAGAAACATTCCTTCTGTCCCATTTACAAAATCTAGTGCAGTATTTACATCAACTAATCCAGAACCTTGAGTAAATGGATCATTTTGAAGATCCTTTGCAGTTGACATTAAAATATTTTTGATTGTAAAAGGATCATATTCTTTTGATTGTTTATGTAGTCCTTCCATTAGTACTGCAGCACTACCAGACACTAATGGTGCTGCCATACTGGTTCCACCAAATAAAGAAAATGATTCCTCCTTTGAATTCTTTGTAGTCTTTAAAACATTAGATGGTGTAAAACCATATGCACCAATACTCATCAAGTCAGGTTTAGGATCTCCTATTATTCCAGGACCTCTGCTGGAAAAATCCACTATTTCATCAGAGGATAATGTAGAATTTCCAAATCTT
>NZ_AHJG01000279.1:0-1933 GCF_000241145.1 Candidatus Nitrosarchaeum limnium BG20
ATTTATTTTAGATTCATCAATAATTTTTGAATCATTACTGATGATTGGATTAAATGGATTAGATTCAGATACATTTGTCATGGAAATAATTTCAGTTTTATTTGATTGATCTAAAATAATCTCAGAAGAAATGTTTGAGAATTTAGCTGCAATTGTTATTGGTTCGGTTGTTGAATTTCCACCAAATAATGTAGAGTGAGCCAATATAGCATATGTTCCTGTTTGATTAATTGGGATGTAAAGAACAGTAGAAGTTGCATCTTTATTTTTTACTGGAAAGAATCCTCCACCTTGACTAAAAACAGAATTACCTAACCAATCAAGTGAAGGCCAACCAAGAAAATGACCAAACACTCCAGATGGCATATTGCTTTGAACAATTCTTCCTTTAGGATCCATTACAAATACCGATAGATTTGTATCGTCAGTTTTCCAGGACATTTCTATTGCTGCAGAGTTTATTGAACTATCTTTGATATCAAAATAATATTGTCGCCAATCACCTGCCATGTATCTATTTGACATATCAAATGCTCCTTTTACATAACCACTGCCAAAAAGTACATCGTTGTTTTGCTTTCCTTCAATTAGTACAAGTGAGTCTTTTTTATCAATTCCTTTTTTTATTATAAAAGATACTGGTGTATTTACAGAATGATTTTGACCTTCAAATGTAATGAATCCTTGATAATTTCCTGTTTGTAAATCATTTGGAGCAATCAAAGAGACATCTACTTTAGCAATATCATTTGCAGGTACTGTAATTGTTTCAGACTCAGGCCAAATAAGAGACCATTTAGTTTTTTGATAGTAACTTGCAGTTAATGTGTAATCCATTGATGTGGAATTTTGTCCTGTGTCACCTAAATAGAAAGAGTATCTAGTTGGAATTGGATACACACCAACTAGTGGAGTTCCTTTGAATTTTTCATTTGGTTCTGCAATTCTAAGTTCTTGAACAGTTCCCCATGAGCCAGCTCTATTAACCATGGAAAGTTCATTGCTAGTTATTTTTGTGTCGTTGTTTTTATCAATCCAATCATAAGCGTATAAGGAAGAAATTTTCATGTCATTTGCATAATCTACTGTTTTATTCATGAAATTATCAAATGGGAAATTTAGATTCAAGATCATTAATGATGATTCTTTTGGAATGAGGTTTTCATCAAAAAGTTTTCCTAGTTCTTTTTGTTCTTTGATATCAGATAGGGGAATATAATTTGGAATGAATGTGCCTGATTTATTTAGAATTGAATCTTGTTGGCCTACTTTAGTAATTCCATCATATTTGGTATTTTTGATTAAAGATATAGTTGTGGGTTTAATAGTTATGTTAATGGGTTTGTTTGTTGGATTTTCAATTGTGAAAGTTGCTTTGCTGCGGTCTCCGGGATGTAATTGACCTGCAAACCAACTTGTCATAGGCATTGTCTTTGTAGGATATTTGAATTGTTCAAACCCGATAGATGTTGAGTTTATTGATTCAAGAGTAGGGTCTAAAATTTTTTTAATATTGTTATAAGAAGCATCATTGTACACAAGAAACATTCCTTCTGTTCCGTTTACAAAATCTAGTGCAGTATTTACATCGACTAATCCGGAACCTTGAGTGAAAGGATCATTTTGCAGATCCTGTGCAGTTGACATTAAAATATTTTTAATTATAAATGGATCATACTCTTTTGATTGTTTATGTAGTCCTTCCATTAGTATTGCAGCACTACCAGATACTAATGGTGCTGCCATACTTGTTCCTCCGAATAAGGAAAAAGATTCTTCCTTTGAGTTCTTTGTAGTTTTTAGAACATTAGAGGGTGTAAAACCATATGCGCCAATACTCATCAAGTCAGGTTTAGGATCTCCTATTATTCCAGGACCTCGACTAGAGAAATCAACTATTTCATCATTGTATAAAGTAGAATTTCCAAATCTC
>NZ_AHJG01000278.1:0-841 GCF_000241145.1 Candidatus Nitrosarchaeum limnium BG20
TTGCAACCACAAGCCCATATACAAAATACCAATACGGAAAAACGTTTGGGATTGGTAGAAGAATTGCAATGGAGATAAAACAGGCTCAGGAAGAAGACAGATTAGACGAAATAGTCACCTAAATTATTTGAAGAATAATCTATTCTAGAATAAAACTATCACATCCAGAACTACAGGGTTTATTCATAACTCCCTCACATTTTCCATGTTCATCATGTGCTATTCTTTGATGCCCACAAACACTACATTTACTCCTAAAAAAGACGACCAGTTCTTTCATAGACATATCTAATTTTTCAATTTTAGAATTTAGTGAGGAATGATTAGATTTTCCAGACATAACTCATCTAAATTTTGTTCAAACTTAAGGATTTTGAAATATAAATTCTCCAAAATAATTCCATGGAATTGTTTTTTTCAAAAATACCAAAGACATATTTTATTGACAACAAAATAGTGATTGTTAATTGGCTAGATTAGGAAATATATAGAATACCTAACGTTTTGATTCAAATAATTATAGAACGGTTTTTGTTTGAATTAAAATGCTGGATGCCAATTAACATCAAAATACAAAGTCTTTATTGATAGACTTTTAATAAAATTACAAATGTCAAGAACAATTTACATTCGCGAGATCATTACAATATTGAAAGAGCCAAAACTTTGTCCTACATGCCAAAAAGGAGATAGATTAGAAAAAAACATAGTTTTTGAAAGAAAAACAGATGGACAGACACTGCTATGTACAAGATGTGAAGCACTAACAGTAATCACAAACCATAATCTCAAAGAAGTGGAATTAGTAGCTGCAAAAGATGATCAAGTTATGTTAAAAGAG
>NZ_AHJG01000277.1:0-536 GCF_000241145.1 Candidatus Nitrosarchaeum limnium BG20
TTGTCTGCCAGAACAAAAGATGAGACCACAACAAAAGCAGTCAAAGTATTATTTTCAAAATACAAAAATGCAAAGGAGCTTGCAAGTGCAAAAACTAAAGACGTTGAGAAAATTATAAAATCAATTGGATTCTATCATGTAAAATCAAAAAGAATAATCGAGGTTGCAAAAATTATCAACTCAAAGTATAAGGGAAAAGTTCCGGATAATCTAGAAAAACTTGTGGAACTACCAGGAGTTGGAAGAAAAACAGCAAACTGTGTTCTAGTTTATGCATTTGACAAGCCTGCAATTCCAGTAGATATCCATGTTCATAGAATCTCAAATAGATTAGGATTAGTAAATACAAAAACACCTGAGGAGACAGAGCAAGAACTAATGAGGATAATCCCAAAAAAATTCTGGATTGATATTAATGATACTTTTGTAATGTATGGTCAAAACATTTGCAAGCCAATATCTCCAATGTGTAATGTGTGTAAAATAAAAAATAATTGTAAATTTTACAAAACTAAGAACGTTTCTTAGTTAGATAC
>NZ_AHJG01000276.1:0-536 GCF_000241145.1 Candidatus Nitrosarchaeum limnium BG20
CTGTCTGCCAGAACAAAAGATGAGACTACAACAAAAGCAGTCAAAGTGTTATTTTCAAAATACAAAAATGCAAAGGAACTTGCAAATGCAAAAACTAAAGACGTTGAGAAAATTATAAAATCAATTGGATTCTATCATGTAAAATCAAAAAGAATAATCGAAGTTGCAAAAATTATCAACTCAAAGTATAAGGGAAAAGTTCCAGATAATCTAGAAAAACTTGTAGAACTGCCAGGCGTTGGAAGAAAGACAGCAAACTGTGTTCTAGTTTATGCATTTGACAAGCCTGCAATCCCAGTAGATATCCATGTTCATAGAATCTCAAATAGATTAGGATTAGTAGATACAAAAACACCTGAGGAAACAGAGCAGGAGTTAATGAGGATAATTCCAAAAAAATTCTGGATTGATATTAACGATACTTTTGTAATGTATGGTCAAAACATTTGCAAGCCAATATCTCCTATGTGTAGTGTGTGTAAAATAAAAAATGATTGTAAATTTTATAAAACTAAGAACGCTTCTTAGTTAGATAT
>NZ_AHJG01000275.1:0-1130 GCF_000241145.1 Candidatus Nitrosarchaeum limnium BG20
TGGATTGTAAATTTGAAATCTAATTTACAACAACTTTGCCAGTCATCCAAGGATGCAGCATACAAAAGTAATCATATTCACCAGGTTTGTCAAACATGTGCTCCCAAGTATTCTTTGGAATCATCATTCCTGAATCAAAATTACCATCAGATGTTGCATCTTTTCCACTAGTAACGGTGTGTGCTGCAGAGTCTGTGTTTGTCCAGATTATAGATTCTCCAGAGTTAATTTCAGCTTGATAAGGAAGATAACATTCATTGGTACTATCACATCCTGGTGTTGATGAACCAGTTGCTATTGTAACTTCTAATGGACCAGTTCGTTTCTCTGTTGGTTCTGGTACTGGAGCTGGTTCTGGTGTTGGCTCAGGTGCTGGTATCGGTTCAGGTGCTGGCTCATTAGTTGGTGCTGGTTCAACTGGTGCAGATGGATTTGGTTCTCCAACAGCAATCTCGTTAGATATCATTTCATTAAATTTTTCATGTACTATTACTTGGCCAGTCATCCAGGGATGAACCATACAAAAGTAAGGATAAGTTCCTGTTTTATCAAAAGTGTATTCAAATGTATTTCCAGACATAAACAAACTAGAATCAAACACTCCATCAGGTGTTACATCTTTTCCACTAGTAACGGTGTGTGCTGCAGTATCATCATTACTCCACATTACAGTATCATCAACTTGAATTTCTATTGAATCAGGAGAGTAACATGTGGATGTAGTTTCACAGCCAGGTGATGATACGCCTTGTGGAATGGAGACAGTTACAGTCTGTGGTGCTACAGGCATTGCCATTACAGGCTTTTCAGGAATTGGCACTGGTTCTGGAGACTTGGCCTCAGATGTTGCACTAACAGAATAAGTTACAGTAAATGGAGTTGGATTCTTTGTGTGAATTGCAAGTGCGTTACCTGAAAACTCCCAGCTTCCCATTGCATTTGCAGGATCTACAAAAATTAATTCATAAACAGTTTTTCCATCTATAGTCCAAGTCTTTTCAGGTTTATCATCAGGACCTATTGGACCTTTGAGTGCAACTAGTTGAATTGGTTCAGATGCAGAGTATGATACAATACCAGAATACATGTTACTTGATGGTGCCAAAATTATTGCAAGTTGATGTGATTCA
>NZ_AHJG01000274.1:0-1302 GCF_000241145.1 Candidatus Nitrosarchaeum limnium BG20
AACAAGGACTATATATACTATTGGTAATAAATGGTAATTATTGGTAATAATAGGGTATTAACATCATTTTAACAAAAAATTGAAAATATAGGTAAATTTCAATAGAAAAACTAAAGACAGAGATTAGCTGTTGAGAGGAAAACATATTTCAAATCATGACCATTTATGTAGAATCAATTCGTTAGATGGTTCCAAAAGTAATGCGATTAAAGTCAGAAATCTGTTTTGATTTTATGTTATAAGTTATTTAAAAAAGCTTATAATTGTCCAAACTTGAGTCAGAATACATGGCAGAATTTCAATCAGTTTCACAAGTAAAAAAAATGCGAAGTGGAATTAATCTAAAAGCCGAAGTAAAAAGTAAAGGAGACCCAAGAACAGTAAATCTCAAAACAGGTGGAACCGTTGATGTTTGTGATGCAGTAATAGCTGATGAATCAGACGAAATAAAACTCACATTGTGGGGGGATGATATCAAAGCAGTTAATGTGGGAGATGTCGTAGTAATCACAAACGGATATACAAATGAGTTCAAAGGTGAAGTATCCTTAACAAAAGGCAAATTCGGTAAAATGGAAATTAATCCACAGTAAAATTTAATTTTAAAAATTATTTCTGAGTTAATATTTTATTTCATTAAGTAACATTATTTTTTATTCTATCTAAAACCAATAATACCAACATCAGTAATTTTTTTTATTATTTTGAATATTTTTCCAATCAATCAAATATAGAATTATGCCTACTATCAAAATTATAATACCAAAAATTAACAAAAGAGCAGAAATCACTAATGGCACAATAGTATTTCTTAAAGGGAAGTTAGGATTTGTGAAAGCATCAGAATTATCAGGATCTTCAGAAATCATTACAACTAAATTCACAGTTCTAGACCCATGATTTTGAATTTCAAAATTTAGCGAATCAGATTTTACAATATCTAACATTTCAAAGATAACGGAATTGTCTTGTGAGAAATTACCATATTTATCACCAAAGATATTTGAAATGGAGATAGATAGATTATCTCCGTCTTGAAAATCAATTATTTGCACTCCCCATAAGAGTGAGATATTTGATGATTTTGTACCATATGAAAAATATCCTGACTCGCCAGGAAAAATAGTAATTTTATCAGAGACTTGATTAAACATTCCCTCAAACATTGATGGAATATAGAGACTATTTCGGTCAGTCATATTTGCAGGTAAAACAGAGACCATTATAGAAATAGAAATAGCTACCAGCATTAACCCAAAGACTCCAATTATAGGACCACGTTTTTTCATTTTAAACAAAATT
>NZ_AHJG01000273.1:0-8364 GCF_000241145.1 Candidatus Nitrosarchaeum limnium BG20
TAAATTCTACTGTTTCGTCTCTAAACACAACTTCTCCTGTAAGAGAATCAATTACACCAATCTGATCAATTTTTACTGTTTCATAGTCTGGATCAATCTCATTAATTTTCATGGGTATTCCTTCATCACTTTTACTACTTTTTCTTCTTCTTCAATCATGACCTGTTCAAATTCCAATCTGAGCTTATCGCATTTGAGTTGTTTTTCACTTTCACTCATTTTAGAAAATCGAATATCTCTTATTTCATTAACAATTGCTGAGATCTTTTCATTTGTTTCATACATTATCTCATCAATTTTTTTCTGAGTTTCAGGATTCATAATTATAATCTAGATGGCAGTTCTTTAGATTAGTGTTATTCTGATTCCTGTTTTTGATAATTGTGTTGGATTGTTAATTAGATAATGTTGTTTTATTCTCTAATTAATTAAATATATTTTTGATATTATAAACAAAATTAGGTACTTTTTGGATATTCATAGTCTTTTTTTACGATTAACCCCTCAAAACCCTCCTCCATGGTAGGTACCTCAAGTTCTTTGATCTGTTTGTAAATCACCGATAATGGAATTGAATCACGTCTACGCTTTTGTCTTTGTTCAAGTAATACCGTGGATGTATTCATAAATATCCCTCTCACTTTAGCATTGAATTTCTTTGCAAGATCTATGTGTTGCTTTCGTATTGATACGGTTAGATTCGTATCGTCTACAATGATGCTCCTTCCATCTTTGAGACATTTCTCAATGTATTCCAATTCTTTTTTTCTGTTATTGTTAAAATATGATAATGCTATAACTTCATAATTGAAATTTGCTTTCCTATAGGTAGTCTTTCCGCTCAAAGCGACTCCAATCATCAATACATATTCTATCTGTTTCATCTCTTTAGTTTTTGTTCATTCCAATAAAATGAATATTATCAATATCAGAATTCAACACAGTATTTATTTAAAATAATTGTTAATACATATCATGACAACTCTGAGTGAACTCCGTGTGTGTAAGTTATGTGGAAATGTTTTTTCAAAAAAAGCAGGCGTAGCCATAATATCTAGCTGTCCCCAATGTCATGGAACAAGTTTAGAATTGATAACTCTAAATGAAAATTCAGATGAAGTATATTTGGATGAATTAGATTAATTATATCTTCTGTTTGAACTGAATTTTTTTGTAATTGTTTATAATCTAGAATCTACATACACTGTTGGACTTTTTCTGACTAATACATCCCCATGCCACCAGATTGCATGCCTTGTTGGGGTTCTGGATGCATTGATCTTGATACTGCTACAACACTATCTATTCTTAATATCATGTTTGCAGTTTCTGTGGCTGACTTTATGACCTGTTCTTTTACTTTGAGTGGTTCAATTACTCCAAGTTTTTCAAAATCGGCGATTATACCGTTAATGACATCCACACCAGTAAATTTTTCACCTGCATTTTGTTTTGATCTTAGTAAAGTGATTGAATCTATGGGATTCATTCCCGCATTTCTTGCAAGAGCAAGTGGGATGGATTCCATAGCGTCAGCAAATTTTTCAACTGCTAGTTGCTCTCTTCCAGAAAGGGACTTTGCCCAATCTCTAAGTCTGAGTGCAACAAAAGATTCTGGTGCACCGCCACCATAAACAATCTTTGGATTCTCAACTACGTCTTTTACCACCATTAATGCATCATGCATTGATCTATCAGCTTCATCTATTACTCGCTGAGATCCACCTCGAATTAAGATGCTGATTGCCTTTGGATTTTTACATCCTTCCACAAAAACCCAATTGTCTTCCTCTACTCGTTTTTCTTCTACATTTTGTGCAGAGCCTAAATCCGTATTACTTAGATCATTTACATTACCTACTATTCTTCCACCTGTTGCTTTTGCTAATTTGGACATGTCACTTTCTTTGATGCGTCTTACTGCAAGTATTCCCTCTTTGCTCATATAATGTTGAACAATGTCGTCAATCCCTTTCTGACATAAAACGACATTAGCATTAATGGACTTAATACTTTTAACCATCTCTTTGAGTATCTGACTCTCTTCTTCCATGAATGATTTAATTTGATTAGGGCTTGAGATGTTTAATTTTGCTTCAAACTCTGTTTTTTTAATCTCCAATGCCTCACTAACTAAAGCAATTTTTGCATTTTCAATTTTTCGAGGCATTCCACTATGAACAATTTCCTTATCGAGTATTATTCCACTAACTAATTCGCTGTCTGAAACTGAACCCCCTGTCTTCTTTTCTACCTTTATGTTTTCTAGATTTACTTTAAAAAATCCACTCTTTTCTTCCATAACTGATAATGCTGCACTAACTGCCAGTTTTGCAAGATCGGTTGCATCCAGTGATACCAATTTTGTTTGCATAGAAGTATGTGCAATTTTTTCTAAAATTTTTCTGTCCTTTGGGTCTACTTTTATTGCAATTTCACTTAGAAACTCAATTGCCTTTCTTGAGGCTTTTTTATAACCATCTGCAATTATTACTGGATGGATCTCATCATCAATTAATGATTCAGCTTTTTCAAGTAATGCCCCTGCCAGGACAACTGCAGATGTTGTACCATCGCCTACTTCACTATCAGTAGCTTTTGCCACTTCGACCATCATTTTAGCAGCTGGGTGTTGTACATCAATTTCTTTTAAGATGGTTGCACCATCATTTGTAATTGTTATATCTCCAAGTGAATCAACTAACATCTTGTCCATTCCTCGTGGACCTAAACTTGTCTGAATTATCTCTGCAATTAATTTTGCAGCGTGAATATTATTTCGTTGAGCATCTCTCCCACGTGATTGTTTGGTACCTTCTTTAAGTAAAATTATTGGTACCCCATCTGAAGTTGTCCCAACTTGAGTCATGATGATTTGATCTAAAATGTGTATTTATGACGAATACATGATTTTCATTTTTGAAAATATGGACAAATATTTTTTAAAAATATTTTTTATGTTAAATATTCAGTGTAAGTATAAACATAAAATTATAATTCATCTTTTAAACCCCTCGCAATCTGGTTTTTTGTAATTTTGTATGGTTTTGTCTTTTCTAATTCTAAAACTTTATCATAACATGGGATACAAAGATGAAGACAATCTGATTTTTTTATTTTACTTTTTGTTAGACATATGTGATACATCCATTCAGTCATGCAAATTTCCTTGTATCTTTACGATGTAACTTTTTCAACGGACTTGATAACCGAAAATATTGGAAAATACTACAAATTATCATATTCTTTATTTTCAGGATCTATTCGTTTTTCAATTCTGCCCAGCTGCAATATTGCAAAAACAAGTAGTGCACTAATGACAGCTATGGCATATTGTCCTACACCGACACAAAGACCTATGCCCGCTACAACCCAAAGTGTAGCTGCACTAGTTACTCCTCTTATGTGTCCCCTTTGAGCGATAATATTGCCTGCTCCTAAAAATCCAATTCCAGTGACAATTCCTGCAGCTATCCTTGCGGGATCTACATCAAATGAAAGTGAAATCACAGTAAATACAGTTGCGCCCAGACTTACTAACATGTGAGTTCTCAGACCTGCAGGCCTGTGTTTTAATTCACGTTCAAATCCAATTATTGCACCTAGCCCAACTGCCAGTAACAATTTTACCATAGTCTCAAAGTCAAAATTTAGAAAACTATCCTCCAAATTCATCAAGTTAATTTACAAAATATAACTAAATACAACTAGGACAAATTCCAGTTTTGATAATAATGCTTGTGAAATAATTACTTTGAACAAGTTTTAATCAAAATGAAAACAAATGAAAATTACCAACAGAAATTAGATAATTTAATTTTAGTTATGAAAAAATCAGGATTTCTCAATGATAAAAAAGTAGAATTAGCAATTAGAAATACACCTAGACATGAATTTGTACCAATCACATTAATAAAAAAAGCATATGATGATTCCCCAATATTAATTATGAAAAATCAAACAATATCACAACCTTCAGTTGTATCTAGAATGACTGAATGGCTAGATGTCGAAGAAGGACAAAAAATTCTAGAGATTGGAAGTGGTTCTGGTTGGCAAACAGCAATTCTTGCTTATTTGGTAGGATGTGGCATGGTTTATTCTGTTGAAAGACATTCAGAACTTGCAGAATTTGCCAAAAAAAATCTCGATAAATTAGGAATCACCAACGCCAAAGTAATTTCAGGAGACGGTAGTTTTGGATTTCCAGAAGAGTCCCCTTTTGATAGAATCATAATTACTGCCGCATGTAAAAAAGTTCCAGACTCACTACTTGAACAATTATCAATAAACGGATTGTTGATTGCACCCGTAGGGGGATATCCACAATCAATGGTATTGCTAAAAAAAACATCCACCGGGATTATAGAAATTAAAAATCAGCCAGGCTACGTATTTGTGCCATTTTTAGGCAAAACAAGTGAAGATATTTAGAATTAATCAACATCAAATTAGATAAACATCATTTAGGCTATTGGGTATTTCCCTGAAATTAATTCATTACAAAACTCTTGTATGTTTTCTAAATTTTTTTCAACTATCTCGTTGATTTGATTTTTTTCTGTATTCCCCAATTGCCCTGTGATTATAGGCTGTACGATTACTGCTCTTGGTTTGTTAACTGGACTTCCAATCACATTATACATCCATACACATACTTCATCCAACCCAGATACTTTGGTGTGTATTTCATTTGCAATTTTAAATGATAATGCATTGTATATTTTACCAATATGACTTATGGGGTTTTTGCCTGCAGTTGCCTCAGATCCTGCTGGTCTACTAGGAGAAATCACACGACTTGCCATGTTTCCTCTCCCCACCTGACCTGAATCTGCACCCTCAGCAGAAGTACCTAAAACTGTCAAATAAAGACCAGACAGTCCTTTGTTTTTAGAATCAAGACAATTCATCTTTGCAGTTATTTTCATGTCATAATTCTTTTTTAGAAATCCATCTATTTCTTGTAGCATCTCTTCTTTTTTTTGAAAGTATTGATTCTCAGATGAGACAAATCTATCTACAAATGCTGTTGCAATGGTAAGATCGACATGATTAGTATCTCTGAATCCCATCACCTTGACATCTTCACCTGATTCAGGAAAATCATCCTTGAATTGTTTTGAATTGATATGTTGCTCTGTGTTTAATACAATTGATTCAGTTTCTGTAAATGGTGCATATCCTACAAGTACCGATGTATCATTAGCTGCAAACGAACTAGGATTTTCAAATATGGAACTAAGCTCCTTTGAGGTGACTCCTATTTCTATCTGATATTTCACATGCTCCTCATTTACAAATCTTATATTTTTTTCAAACCACCTCTTCGCACTGTTTATTGCAATCTCTCCTATTGGAAGTCTTTTTCCATCAACATCGAATGTTGCCCTGTCCCCTAAAATCATCTTTATGGGCTTTATAATTTTGCCACCTCCAAAGTTACTTTCACTTTGCCCTGCTACTAACAGAGCTTTATCCATATTGTGATGTTGAATTGCACCTGTCTCTTTAAGATACAATTTAGATAAATCCACAGATATTTGATTCATCACCAAATCACAAATAGTATCTGGATGTCCAATTCCTTTTCTTTCTACGATTTCAAATCTTTTCTTAAATGTAGGTATGTTATTTACAGACTCGATAAATATCTGATTTGTCACATCAAACTTCTGTTAATTGAATCATAAGTTGTATTTTATGATTACCATGTTTGATAATTATATGCTGATTTAATGTTGTAAATTGATAATATTGTATTGTGCAAAATGAATCTGTTCTTTATGAGAGATTGCCAAATCATAAAGTAAGATGTTTAGCGTGTGCTAGATATTGTGAACTTGGAGAGGATCAAATTGGTTTATGTGGAATCAGAGGAAATAAAGGGGGAAAATTAGTTCTTTATGTATATGGTAAAGTTGCTGCAGCCCATATTGATCCAATAGAGAAAAAACCTGTAACTCATTTTATGCCTGGAAGTAAAATATTTTCAATTGGGACTACTGGATGTAATTGGTTATGTAAATATTGCATAAATTTTGATCTTAGTCAAAGGCGAAAAATAGAAGGCGTTGACATCACACCTGAAAAAGTGGTAGAAAAGGCACTTGAAACTGGTTGTAATGGTATGGCATACACGTACAATGAACCCAGTATTTTTTTGGAATATGCTCGAGATTGTGGTGTATTGGCAAGAAAAAATGGATTGTTTAACATTTTTGTTTCAAATGGATATGGAACTCCTGAATCAGTTTCAATGATGAATGAATTTCTTGATAGTATTACAGTTGATTTTAAGGGAAACGGAGAAGAAAAATTTGTTAGAAAGTATATTGGAATTCCAAACTCACAACCTGTCTTTGACACACTGCTAGAAATTCGAGACAAAACAAAAATTCATGTTGAAATAACAGATTTGGTAGTTCCAGAAGTAGGGGATGATTTGGAGCATGCAAAAAAACTCTGCAAGTTTGTCTATGATGAATTTGGTCCTGATATGCCTATTCACTTTTTACAATTTCATCCATCTTACAAAATGATGGAATTTCCACCAACCCCTGTTGCTACATTAGAAAAACATCATGAAATTGCAAAAAAAGAAGGTCTTAGATATGCATATGTTGGCAATGTTCCTGGTCATCCATTAGAACATACCTATTGCCATGAATGTAAAAAAATTGCTGTACGGCGATATAATTTTGATATATTGGAATGGAATCTTGATGATTACAATCAATGCAAGTATTGTGGGGCAAAAATACCGATAGTGGGAAAACTAAATCACACATACAAAGAAAAAAGATTTGAGTTTGTTTTTTAACCTGATTTTCAAATTAAGACTTAAGGAATAAATGCAATTTCAAATAATGATATCTTGGCTGTGAAATTGCTAACTGGGATATGGCTGAAGACTGAATCCCATATTGAAAAATTAGTTCAGTTTTCCTTTTAATGCTAACACATTAACAATATCTGATTTTGTTATAATCCCAACCAATCTTTGATTCAAAATAACCGGAATGCCACTTATTCCATGTCGTATCATTAGAATTGCTGCAGTGTATGCATCATTATCTGGATAAGTTATTACGAGTTCTTTTGTCATGATGTCTTTTGCAGAAAATGTAAGCAAATAACTCATCTGGTTTACATTGAATTCATTTAGTTGTGGGTTGGATGATATTTCATCTTGTTCCGTTGGATCTGTAAACTCTTTTTGTAAATCAAAAGTTTTTGCAGGAATGAAATCTCTGTATGTGATAATCCCAACAGGTCTCTTATTTTTTGTAACAACTACCCTGCTAATTTTATTATTAAATAAAACACTTTGAACTTCAAATACAGACTCTTCCGGAGAAACTGTGATTACTTTTTTTGTCATAATTTTTGAGATACTCAATGATGCGGTACTCTGAGCCAAAAAAGTAGAAACAAGGTCTGTTTTTGTAATTATTCCGACTAAATTCTCTCTCTTATCCTTTATGATTATTGAGCTTATGTTGTGTGTTATCATTTGTTTTGCACAGTCATATATTGACGAGGTTGAAGGAACTGTGACTAGATCTTTTGACATTACATCTTTTACCAGAATTTTTTCTATTGGTTTTCCACTGAATATTGAAACACTCTTTGCAATATCTTTTTCAGTGATTATTCCTATTGCTTTTTTACCTAATTTAACAACTAATCTTCCAATTCTATACCGCAGTAGAATGTCTCTTGCATCTAATATGCTGGTGTTTGGAGAAATTGTAATTGGGATCTTTGTTATTGATTCTAATTCCACTGGGGTGTCTCTTAAAATTTTTGGCTGTCTTTTGTGTTTCATACAGCATCTGTGATCTTTTTACTATATCAATATCTAATAAAATATCAATGATGATAATTGCCATGACCTAAGTCATATTACAACTAAAACAAGAACATGAAAATTCAATACATTAGATTATGATATCAAATAAAGAAAATGTGATTTTGATAATCTGTTTTGGTGATTGTAAATTGGATTAAAATATACTTATAATTTATTTGATTATGGGTTATCCAAAGTTATGACAAATAATGCTGATTCTGAATTATTTAAAATTATGACCTTTGTAAGGCGATACCCAATTCCTTTTTTTGCAGGAATCGGCCTGTTGATAGGCAGTATATTCATTGGGGTATTGACAATGCTGAAACCGGTCATTGGATTTGGTTTGTGACATTGTTGATAGGTGGAGCCCCGATTGTCTATGGAACAATTCATGGTATGACTCGTAGACATTTTGCATCTGATATTGTAGCTACACTTGCAATAATTGCATCTATTGTGATGAATGATGCATTTCCTGGATTAATTATCGTACTAATGCAGTCTGG
>NZ_AHJG01000272.1:0-15412 GCF_000241145.1 Candidatus Nitrosarchaeum limnium BG20
CGGATTTTTTGGAATGAATTCTGGTGGTTCTGGAATAAAATATGTTTGTCTAGTTTGTAATAATAAGCACAAAGGCGGAACCTGTCCAAGATGTGGTTCTAAAATGCAGCGTGCTGACTTCTAAAATAACATGTCCTTAGAAGAACTTAGAAAAAAAGTCCTGTATCAAAACTCAATTGAGGTTTGGATTGGAATTAGTAAAGAAAAAAACATTGATTGGGTTGACACAAACAATTATCAAAAATTTATTGCGTATCTTTTAAAAAACAATCTAAACATGAAACAAATGTCTATTTGCTTTGATGAATCAGACAAAGCATCTGAAGGAGGTCATAGCAAAAAAGTATTTGCAAACAAATTGGCAGCAATAAATGATGAAAATTCAGCATGCTATTCAATAAAATTGAATGATAGTGCTATTGAATTAATTCGAAAATTCAGCCTTTAGTTCTGTTATCTTTTTAACTTTGGATTTACTATTGCATCCAATGCATTTCCTATGAATACAAATGCTAGTCCTGTAATTGCAATCATTACTCCTGGGGGCATAATCCACCACCATAACCCTCTTGATGCCGCTCCGTATACATTGGCATCATGTAATATCTGGCCCCATGTTGGAAATGATGGATCTCCAAGACCTAGGAAGCTCAACCCTGCCTCTGTTGTAATTGCAGCTGGTACTGAAATTGCAATACTTGCAAATGCATATGGGAGTAACTGTGGTAAAATATGTCTAAGTACGATCTTTGAGTCTTTTTGACCCATCATATTTGCAGCTTCCACGTATCCTCTAGTTTTAATCTGCAATGCCATGCTTCTAGAGACTTTGGCTATTCCAACCCACCCAAATACCATTAAAAATCCGACAAGAACAAAAATACTGTTGCTTATTGTCACTGATAAAATAATTAAAAATGGAAGTGCCGGCAAGGCATAGATTACATCATTAAATCGCATCATTACTTCGTCAGTTTTTTTGCCTCTATACCCTGCATAAACTCCATACACTAATCCCATTACCACTGATGCTATTGCAACTACCAATCCAATGAATAAAGCTAAAGGAGTACCCCACAATAATCCTACCACTAAATCTCTTCTTAATTCGTCTGTTCCCATTATTCCAAATGCTTTTCCTCCTATGATTAATTTAGATTCTAAAATTTTACTTTCTGGTTTGTCACTGTACATCTTTATCACAAAAACATAATTTCCTTTTAATGGCTCATGAATATCTGTTTTAGAAAAGACGATGTCTTCTGAAGATAGATTGTTCAAAGAAAATAGAAAATTGCTATTCTGTAAATATAGATTTTTTTTGATCATTTCATCTGTTGAAAATATTCTTTCGTTGTGTATTGTTATTATGTCTGAATTTGGAATAGATGCTGAAAATAATTTTAATTTTATTCCGTCAGGACGTATGACATCTATTTGTAACAGTGGAGTTCCAGAATATTTTACTGCAAATTCATAAATAAAATCACTTGGAAAATCATCATAATCAAAATTCACTCCAAATTGATGATATGTAATTGAAGTGTCTTCAGTAGTAAAGTCATTAATTTTTGGTTGATTCAAAATTTTATGTTCAGGAATTTTTTCACTTAAGAATAAATTAGTCCATACTGGTATTGCTACTTTTGGATATGAAATCCAACTACCTGGATTATTCCATTCTCTAAAAGTGTCCACTGGAATTACAATCATAACTAAAATTGATATTGAAATTAAAATCAATAAAATAGCAATACCTGCAATTCCTATCTTGCTTTTTAGAAATTCATTTTTGATGTCTTGCGGTGTGGCGCTACTCATCCTGTTCTCACCCTAGGATCAAAATATCCGTATAGTAAGTCTGCAACAAATATGCTGATAAGAAAAAATACTGTCAAGATGTATGTGGATCCAATTATTACAGGAAGATCCATGACTGTAATTGCCTCAAAATACAGTCTACCCATTCCTGGCCAATCAAATACTGCCTCTGTAATTATTGCTCCTCCTAATGAGCCTGAAAGGCTTAATGCAAGGATTGTAATAATTGGGGGGGCTGCATTTTTGAGTGCATGTGTGTACACAATTTTTCTCTGATCAATACCTATTGTCTTTTTTGCAATGATGAAATCTTCTTGCATGATGCCAACTATGAAATTTCTAACTAAATATGCCCATGAGCCAAATCCAATAATTACAATTGTAATTAATGGTAGTGTCATATGATAAAGCAAGGAACCAATATAGTTTGGGTCTGATGATGGAATTAGTGGTGTTGCCCTTGATGGGAAAATATGATATACAAATGAAAATAAAAATATCATTAACATTCCAATCCACCACACAGGAAAGCTAGAACTAATTATTGCAAAACTTGATGTAATTCTATCTATTATTGATCCTACTTTGCTTCCTGAGAAAGCTCCTAGAAATATCCCTATTGCAGATATGATTATTGTTGCAGTAGTAAATAGTAAGATTGTTCGAGGTAATTTTTCAAATATTATTTCTTTAACATCTGATGATCCTGAATCGCTGGTAAGAAATGTCGCATGACCGAAATCTAAGAATAATATTTTATACATTGTTAATCCAATTCGTTGAGGTGAATACCATGGCTCCTCTAACCCTAATGTTTTGATTTTTTGTTGAATTTGATTTTGAATAAATGCTTCGAATTCATCTACTGATGAAAAACTTTCTGCAATTTTTGGATTTTTAGTAATCTCCTCTCTCACTTGAAAAGCAACTCCTTGCTTTAGAATGCTATCCATGTTGGATCCCACTAATGCGATAGTGATCAATAATGTGATCATCAAAACAACAAACATTGTGATAAGGCGTGTTGCCACATACCTCTTCAAAGTCAATAAAGTTAGGTAGTGCTCTCAGTTTATAATAATTCCATTAAAAATGAGTCTTAAATTATATCTCTGCTCTCCGGTCTTTAGATTTCTTTAATTATTGTGCCTAGAATTGGATATTTTTTATCTACAATATATTGAATATTATGAAAATTCTAATTTACTACGATTGTGAATATCATGTATGGTAAAAAAAACATCATTTGATCCTGATAAACTTGTATTGTCAAAAAATGAAATTCTTGCATTTTGTGATAAAGTTATAGAAAAATGGAATAAACATCCTACCAAAAACGCTAATAATATTTTAGCAATGACTGCTGTTAAAGCTAGTATTGTTTGGACTGATGAGGATTCTCTTAAGGCAATATGGGGTGAGATAATTGCATGGGTGTTTGAGTTACTTTATGAGAATGCTCTATCACAGGGTAATGATGATGCTGATTGGTCAACAATCATGAAAAAATTAAAGACTAAAAAATAATTACATGGAAATAATATTATGAGTGCAAATACAATCAAGAAAGCCAAAAAGCTTGTTGAAACAGGAGGCGTTGTTAAAATAGATGATGATCTATATCAAATCAAGTCTTCATCTGATCCTGAAAAATCCTATTTTGTAACTTCTGATTCTTGTGAGTGTCCTGGATTCAAAAATTTCTACAAATTTCATCATGGGAAAGGTCTGAAAGCAAATTGTTCTCATTTGGAAGCAATTAGAATATTCAAACAAGAATCTTAGTTTGTTTTAATTTTTTTCAAATCGATTTTTCCAACAAATGCTTTGTTATTGACAATAACAATTGGACGTAAAATCAATCCTGGGTTTTTTACCATTAGTTTGATGATCTGTTCATCTGTTTTTTTATTTTTTTCCAACTCTAGATGTTTGTACATTTTATCTCTCTTTCTAAGGAGTTCTACATGTTTTTTCCCAGTCATTTTTATTATTTTTCTTAGTTCACTTTCAGAAAATGGTTCTTTGAAGAAATCTCTTTTTTCAATATCTGCTTTCATTCGTTCCATTTCTATGATGGTATTTTTACAAGTGATACATGATGGTTTGTGGTATACTTTCAATCCATATTTTGTGCCTAATTTGTATTAAAATTTGTTTAGAAAAGTGAAAAAATGCTGTTATGCACAGCAAATGGATTTTTTGAAGTCTTCAGAATTTCTTTCAAAATTACATTCTTTGCATACTTGCCAACTTCGTTTTTTTAGAATTGAGAGTGTTGTTTCATAACTAATTGAACACATCTTTCCTCCACATATTGGACAAGGTATTGGTATGTCTATTTGCATTAACATGGTTACTATTATTTTGATTATAAGGGATACGTAGAAATGATCAGTGGTTTGAATTATCTAATTTTCTAAATTATTTGTTTGAAGATTATTGTTTTCATCTATCCAATATTCTGCCATAATGCCATCAACTGTAATGCTGATCATTGTTGCATTACCACTAACTATTGTTTTTATTCCAGAAATTTTTGACTGAATAGTTATGTCTTCCCCATTAGATGTTATTTCATTTTGTGATTCTTCATTATTAACTCCAAAATTCTCTAATGATTCTTTTGAAATCAAAATATATTCTAAATATGCTAGATTGGCATCTTCTTCTGATCCGCCTTTCTCAATAATGTTGTTTTTGATTTGTTTTGCCTCATCAAATATTTTTATTGTTAGATTTACCTGATTTTCAACAATGTTTCTAATTGATGCTTCCATTACATCTAAATATTCTTCATAAGTTCCTGAAAATCTGTTTATTGTTGTTGCTTGTTCTTCATATGAATTCATCATTTGTTGTTGCTCTTCGAGATATCTTTGATATTCCGGAATTTTTTTGATTTTCTATATCAAAATATTCTTTTAATAATTTTTGATAATGATTAAATAAAATAAATCCTATTGGATCTTTATCAAACTGATTTGGGGCTGCACTAAGATATTTTAATGCCTCTGGAGTTGAAAGTTTTTCTTCTATTATTGACGATTTAGTAAACTCTCCAATTATTTGAAACTCGGTACTTGTGATACCTGTCTTACCATCAGCGGTGGTTGCAATAATGTTGACAATGTAATTTCCAGTAATTCTTTTGATGTTTGTTAATTCGATGGTGAATTTTCCTTCCTCGTCTGTACTTGTGATTGTTGTTCCATCTCCCGTTCTAATGCTAACTGTAACGTCTTTGATCGGTTTTGATGCGTGATCTGTTACTATGCCTGAAATAATTGGTGTGCCTGATAGTGATGAATACTCCACACTAGTCTGAATTATGAGATCCCACAGAACAGCATCTGAGGCTGGAATGAACATAATTGCAAAAACTGATAAAATTCCTAAAAATATGATCTTATTTGACATTGAATCGATTCTAATAATCTCTTGTTAAGACAAAGTATGAAGAAAAGTTGTCTAGATGTTACTCTTTTTTGAGTATTTTGATATAATTTTTCATAAAAAAAATGTATGATTTCTTAAAAATCTATAAATATTATGGTCTTAGCCGAATGTCATGTATATTCCCTTTTTGATTTTATTTGCTGTTATCTCTTTATCGTTGGTTACAATATCTTATGCTGAACCAATGAAATGTATGAACTGTGTTCAAATCCCATCTTATGAAATAGATCATTACAAAGAAATGTTTCCGATAACTGTTTGGACTAATTCCTTAGTGTATGATCATCATTCCACAATAAAGGTTAGTGGATATCTGAAACCCCAAAATACAGTTGCTCCGATATTGGCAGTTGTTACAAATCCTGTGGGAAATGTTGTCACTGTCCAACAATTTGTATCCGAAGGTGATGGTAATTTCTCATTTGAACTAAATACTAGTGGTCCACTTTGGTCACAAAATGGTGAGTATGTTTTAAAAGTTCAAAGTGGAGCAGAGACAAGACAATTTAAAACCAAGTTTACTTTGGTGTCTTCACTTGCAGGTGACATAGATAGATGTGGTACAAATGAAATTTCTACAATGGGAAAAACTGGACGTATCTATTGCATTCCTTATCACATATCTGATGGAGTTCTAAATAGTAAGAAGGGCACACTAAATTCTGACAGTAAAACATTAACTCTTGAATTAAAAGGACATGACATCAAATCTATCACATTTGATATTCCAAGATATGTGTTTGATTCAAAATCTCCTACTAATGATGATTCCGTTTTTACTGTGATGTCTAACGGTAATGTAGTAAAATACAACGAACTGACAAGCGATTCTGTTTCAAGACATATTCAAATAGATTATCCATCTTCAGGTAAAGTCACTTTTGAGATTGTTGGAACTCATGCTATTCCGGAGTTTGGTTCTATTGCTGTGTTGATTTTGATTGTTGCAATCACGTCGATCTTAATTGTAAATAAGTCGATTTCACACAGAATAGTCAAGTTCTAAAACCCTGTCAAGTTCTTAAGCCACCCCAATAAAGTATACTAAAGTATGGATTTGGAAAAATTTCGCAATGATGTCTATGAAGTTACAGATAGATTATCTAAAAATTTACGCGAGAGTGACTTACCTAAACTCAATTATGTTCGTCAACAACTAATAGAAATGTATCAAAAAAATCTTGTTAAGATTAATCATTCGGTTTTAGAACTAATTTGTGCATCAACTCTGATTTCTCGTGGCCATTCCGTTGAAGTTGAAAAGCAAATTTCTGATATTTTGGTGTGTGATATTTTTGCAAAAAAAGGCGATGGAACAACTATTGTTGAAATTGAAACTGGATTTACTCCACCTGATCATGCAATGGACACAATTGATTATTTCACTGCAAGAATAATGAGTAAAATTGCGAGATATAGTAAATACTGTTCAAAGTTTTCTTTGGCAACTCCTGTTATCGGTCTTATACCAATACCTAAAATTTTTCTAATTCCTCCAAATGCAAGAAATGAATCTGATGTAAATAAAGTCAAGGAACTATGTGATAGATATTACAAGAATCCGCCTGTTACATACTCTGATATCTTAAACGCTCACCTTCATTCTATTTATCTGATAAATATCGATAAGGGGTTTGCAAAAGAACTTGATCCTCAAGGGTATGTAGATCTTACTGATAAACTCCTTCGTAGAAGCGAAGTGGAATACTGACCAGCGTTTTTTCAAATAGAAAAAATACAAATTCATCTTCATTTTACTGCTAGTATGATATGTGGTGCATGTGAAATCCGAAAACACTATGAATGCATTGACTGTCTAAATAATCATAAAAATCATCTTTGTCAATGTGATTGCCATGATGAAAACACAAAGCCTCACCCTGTCGATAAACCCCACTGATATTCCATCCCTTCAAATTTGTGCCTATATAGTAGACTTTCTTCATATTTTAACTATTGGAGATTTTTACAGATCTTTTCATTGATCGTAAGAAACATCAAGATTCATAAGGCAAAAAAACATTCTATCGACAAATTATGGCGACATCGATGGAAAACTTTGGTACATTGGAGTATGTTTTAGACAAATATTCCAAAATCTGGTGCTGGAAGATTACTGGTGAGCGTGCAGTAAGCATGATTTCACGATTGGTGCCTGAGGCTTGGTATGGCGAAAACACTGAGGAGGTAATAATTCCTGACAGTGTTGAGAGCGTTACTCAGATCAAATTGATCATGGATAGATACCCGCTTGAAATTTTATCTAAATCTGCATGGCAAAGAAAAATTGTAAAAACATATACTCCAAAACCTGCGCTTCCTCCAATTAAATATAATTTGCATCGTGCAAAGGCAGGAGAACAATTTAGAGGGAAATTACTGAATTTTCAAAAAGAGGGATTGGATTTCTTGTTAAAATCCTCTGGAAATGCATTACTTGCAGATGAAATGGGTCTTGGAAAAACCGTACAAACTTTATCATATGTTGCAACTGAAAAACAAACTTTTCCTGTTCTGGTAGTAGCTCCTCTTGTAACTCTAAATAATTGGGAACGAGAAATTGCTAAATTTATGAAGAAAAAAAGCAGGAATGGAAGAATAATAGAATCTGAATCTTCAACTGCCACTATAATTAGAACCGGAAAATCAAAAGAACTTCCAGTAACTGATTTTTACATAATTAATTATGAACTACTTTACAAACGTCTTTCTGATTTATCAAAGCTTAACATTCGAACTATTGTATGTGATGAAGTGCATAATTTAAGATCAAAAACAACTCAAAAATACAAAGCAGTTAAAAAACTAGCCGCGCTCCCTTCTATTTCCTATAGGATAGGTCTCTCTGGCACTCCAATTTACAATCGCGGTTCTGAGATTTGGCCAATTGTTGATATTCTAAAACCTGGACTGCTTGGCAGCTTTAAGGAATTCTGTGAATACTTTTGCTATGTTAATGAAAAAGGAAAAGCGATAGTGCTTGAAAACAAGCGGGCATCCCTTCGAAATGAATTACAAAAACATGTTATGTTAAGACGAAAGAAATCTGATGTTCTCAAAGAGTTAAAAGATAAAGTTCGTTACAAAGAAGTAATTGATGCTGATACTGATTATTATTTTGATGAGCTAGGAAAGATCTGGACAAAATTAGAAGCAGAACAGAAAGACGCTGAGAGTGCATTTGACAAATCTGCCTCATATCAAAGAGCAATTCAAAGTGAACGACAAATTGCAGGCGTTGCAAAATTACCACATGTAATTAATTTTGTTAAAAACATTATGGAAATTGAAGAAAGTGTTGTGGTGTTCTGTCATCATAAAGTTATTCATAAATTACTTCATGAAAAACTAGGGGAGTTTTCTCCTGTTTCAATCATTGGCGGTCAATCAGATAAAATGCGTCAAGAGGCAATAGACAAATTCCAAAAAGGTGAATCTAAATTGATGATAGCTGGTTTGAGGGCTGGTAACGTGGGTATTAATTTGACTAGAGCAAAATATGTTATTTTTGCAGAATTAGATTGGAGCCCTGCAATTCATAGACAAGCAGAAGACAGACTTCACAGAATCGGTCAAAAGAATACTGTTTTTGCATATTATTTGATTGGTAATGGTACTTTGGATGATCATGTGGCAAACATTCTAGTCGATAAAAGCTACGAAATTGATTCCATCATGGATGAGACTGCCGATACATATGAAAATAAAGATAAAGCTGAATTGATTCTAGCTCAAATTCACGATAAAATAAAATCAAAATGAATTTAATTTCGCTTTAATTTCCTCAAGTTTGGAAACCACCTGCTCTCTATGAATATCTGAAGATTCTTTAATTTGGTTTATCACTTCGTCGACTAAATCAAAAATCTCCTCTTTTAATTTTTTTTCAAAACTATTATCTTGTAACCCTAATTTTTCTATCTCTTTTATTTTTTCAATACCTTCAGGAAGAATCTCATACATCTTGATGATTTTAGACTCTTGTCTTAACGGTGACATCAGAACAAATTGGCTTTTTCTTAACTTTTCTATCTCTTCACTTATTTTAGTTTCTGATATTTTTAAAAAATCTGAAATCGTTTCTAGACTGCATGATTTAATTTCTAATAATCGCAAAATTTTAACTTGTAATGGAATCTGTTCCCCCCACAAAATTTGTCTAGCTAAATCTGTTACAGAAAATGATCCATCTTTATTCAAATCTATTAGTTTTCTATCTTTTAATGATGCCAGGGAATCTAGTATTCTGCCAACTCCTAGTTTCTTTAATTGGGAGTTTTCAATGTCTTTTTCATTAAAATTTTTGTCATTTTTAATCCCTAAATATAATATCTCTAAATCAATCGCTCCTAATTTTGTCATTACTATGATTTCATGCTATTAGTTATCATCTTTTCCACAATAATCTCTTATTTTCAAATTTGATAATATTGCTGGTGTTTTAATATTTTATATCCAAAAATAACATATGGCAAAAACAAAAAATATCGTAAAGAAAAACCCCTCATTAACTCCATGGACATCTAGCTGGACTGATATAGAAAGATCAATGGATAATATTCGTAAAAATATGGAACAAGCATTTTCATCATTTCATTCGATGCCAAAAATTTCTCATACCTCTTGTGATGTAATTGACGAAGGTAAACAATACCGAGTAAAAATGGACGTTCCTGGTATAAAGAAAAATGAAATTAAACTAAACGTAACTGAAAACTCTGTGGAAGTAACTGCAGAACATAAAGAAAGTTCTGAAGACAAGAAAAAAAATTATTTAAGAAAAGAAAGAAGTCAAATATCTTATTATCGCTCATTACCACTCTCTGGGAAAGTGCAGCCAAACAAAGTAATTGCAAAACTCACAGATGGTGTTCTGGATATAACATTACCAAAATCCACTCCTAGTGAAACACAAATGAAAAAATCTGTTTCAATATCATAGGACTCACCACATTTTTATTTAATAAATGAGATAAGAAATCATGCCAAAAATTCTGAATAATGTTGATTTAGATAAAGTTGCTCAAACTGCTACTAAAGGTAAACAAGAATCATCCACATTAAAAAAACCTGTTAAACTTCAAGGTGAATGGAATTTTGATCCTAACATTGGTTATCAATTTAAAACTGAAATGAGTTATGAAAAAGGAAAAGATGTCATAGAAATTGATTCCCCTTCATTTTTAGGTGGTCAAGGTAATCGTTTGGGTCCTATGGCTTATTGTATCGCAGGTATTACCTCTTGTTTTATTGGAACTTTTGTTGGCATTGCATCTCAACAAGGAATTCAATTAACAAAACTAAATGTCAATACAGAATGCAATGTAAATTTTGCAAAAACCTTTGATATTTCAAATGAACCAATTACAGAAGGAATTAATTTTAAAATTGATGTGACAAGTAATAATGCTGATAAGAAAAAACTAGAAGAGATTTTAAAAATGGCTGAAGAGCGATGTCCTGCAATGTATAGTATGACTCATAAAATTAATGTAAATTCTGTTATATTATAAAACATTTAAAATTAGTTCAAGTTATTGGTTTTCTTTAATTTATGATTTATACATCAAAATTAACACTAAATCACAATTAAAAATTTCATTTTATCTTGAAAAATATATGTGGACCCTATTTGATTAAAGCATGGTTAAATACGAATTACCTCGACTGCCATATGGATATGATGAGCTTGAACCATATTTTGATAAACGGACAATGGAAATCCATCATCAAAAACATCATCAAGCATATGTTGATGGTTTAAACAACACTCTTGCTAAAATTGGAGGAGAATTCCATCCTCAGTATATCACATCAGTTTTATCTGATCTAAGTGTAATTCCTGAATCTGTTAGGAATGATATAGTTTTTTTTGGTGGTGGATTTGAAAATCATAAATTATTTTGGGAAACAATGACTCCAAAAAATGATGGTGGACCTTGTGGGAAATTATCTGATTCAATTGATGTTTATTTTGAAAATTTTGAGAATTTTAAAAAAGAATTTTCTTCCAAGGCACTATCCATTGAAGGTAGTGGATGGTGTTGGCTTGTATTTAATCAAACTTTTAATAAAATAGAATTGATTACCACACTTAATCAGAATAGTCCGTGGTCTATTCGCAAAATTCCTTTATTGGGATTGGATATGTGGGAGCATTCATACTATCTAAAATACCAAAATAAAAAATCAGATTATGTCGAATCTTGGTGGAATGTAGTTAATTGGGATTATGTCGGAAATAGATTCTCTGAATTAACTGATTGATTTTAATTTTAAAATTACTTACGTTTGTTTATTTTTTCATAATAATAATGATAAATTTTCAGTGTTTTGATGAACAATCTTATCTTCATTAATCACTAAATAACTCCGTGAGCACTGTTGGCTTGTATCGTGTATTGAGACAGGGATTTGAAGATGCTAAAATAACTCAAGCATTGGATATGTTACTTGTAGATCGAAAAAATGAATTTCGTGAATTATATGGTGTATTGTTAAAAACCCCCAAATCAGCATCTCCACTACCTGACTTTGAGTACTTTATACTAAATTTTTGTTTGGAAGTTAATGAAGCATTTCAGACTTGGTCTGGACAAAAAAGTCTCTCCATCACTTCCCCACAAAAGGCATTGACAATTTTAAGACAACTATCTCGAGATAAAACAACCATGAATCAATTGGCACATCTTTTAAACATCTCATATACACTTGCAGAGGAATTCAAAGAAATCTATAGGCGACTAAAGTAGTTTTTTATTTCTATATGTAGTAATTCAATTATTACAATAACCTCTTGTTCATAACTACTATGATTAACTCCTTATATGATTTACAAGTGTCTTATTTGTAATACTTTACTGGAATCTCCTGCAAAGTTGGAAGATCATTTACAATTTGAACATAAATGGGGTCAAAAAAGAAATTCTCCCAAATGATCAGTTTTTAAATATTATCCTACACTTTTTTAAAGAATATTAGAACCGCTAATCTTAAGTTTGTATAATTTAATTTACATCAATGAAAGATGACTTGGCGACTTGTGAGAATTTCAATGAACAGGTTTATGCTGTCTTTCATTATTTTATTTATAATCATCACTAGAAAATTTATTTAAAAAGTTGTTGTTTTTTATAAACACACCATACTATAAGGTAATGTTCAAGAAATATTTTATATGAATAAGGAACAAACGTCTTGTTTTGGTATGAATTGTATGTATAAACAAATTATCTCATTAAATAAACAAATGACGTTAGATGTTATTGATAATTCATAGATGAAAAAGAAATGTGTGACTGCCCTGTTTGTAATCTACCTGAAAAAGAAATTGAAGATGAATATTGAACTCTAGTTTAGATTAAAAATAGAAAATGGTTTTTTTATTTTGATTTTCAAATTTTAATTATTGATCATATACCATCAAACCTTTTTCTTCTAACAAGGAATGTAAGTTGTGAACGGATCTAAATACGTCTGATTCATTTTTAGCACCGGTGCAAACAAGTTTTCCAGAAGAGAATATCAAAATGACTGTTTTTGGATCTAACATTCTGTGGATTAATCCTGGAAATTGTTCTGGCTCATACATGCTTCTTGGTAAAGTTCTTGCAGCTTTCTCCAAATGGACTTTACCTCCAAGATTAATTGATGCTACAATATTTTGAACCGTTACAACTGCGTCTTTTTTAACTTTGACCCCTTCTTTTCGAAGTTTTTGTACTACTGTTTTTACTGCACTTCTTGCCATTTCTTCAGATTTTGAACCAGTACATACCATTTTGCCTGTTCTGAAAATCAGAGTAGCTGTTTTTGGATTCTTTAATCTAAAAACTAGTCCTGGAAATTGATCTGGATGATATTCTGTATCTGGAAATTTTTTAGTAATATCATTAAGATCAAATTTTTGGTCTACTGTTGCAGATGCAACTACGTTCACAATGCTAATCATTGGTTTTGATTGAGGCATGTTATTTTATTAAAAACCGCTTTATATATTCTGGATCTATTGTAAGATTTTCTTAAATTTACCTAATGATCTATGATTTTATTAATTCCAGAATTTTTGAAATTGTGGTTAATCTATCAGGTCTGCTTTTATTTTATCAAACTCTTCTTTACTAATTTCTCCTCTTGCGTATCTCTGCTTTAAGATCTCCAAAGAGTCTGGTTTTTTCTTATTTCTTTTCAAAATCCAGATTATAATGGCAATTGTCCCAAACTGAATAATTATTCTATATGGGTAATGAAAAAACATGTCTGCCCCAAGATATACAACTATGATTGACAGAACAGCAAAAATGATTTTTGCATATCTGAATTCAGATTTCATTGAATATCCTCTAACTGTTATCCCAATTCCTGCAGCAAGCATTATTGTTGTAAGAACGAAATATGATGTCGTTATTACAGTTTTGGCATAGTTTAACCATAAAATTTCAATACCGATAAGTATCAAAGTTATTCCTGAAAGTAAGACGTACTTATTCAATTTGCTCTTAATTTCAATGTAGTTTTAAGGATATATAGAAAAGCTTTTTTCAAATAATGAACACATCATAATTATTTCTTGTTGTGATATTTTTAGATTTAATAGTTTGATAGATTCTTTATTATCATGCTTTTATCGGTGATGATTTTTTCAGGGTTTAAAATGCTGTCTGGGTCAAATTGATTTTTTAACTCTATGAATAATTTATAATTTTTTGAGCCATATTGTTTTTTAACATACTCTGATCTTGCCAAACCATCTCCATGTTCTCCTGTAATTGTTCCTCCCATTTTGATAATAATATCAAAATATTCATTAGCAATTTTTTTAATTATTGAAATCTTTTTCTTTTTTAAAATTAATCTAATGTGAATATTACCATTGCCTGCATGGCCGTATGCAATTGATTTGGTATGAAACTTTTGATTAATTTTCTTTATTGAAGAAAATAATTCAGGGAGACGTTCTACTGGAACTGTTGCATCTTCTATTACATGAAGTGTCTTGCTCTTGATTACTTTTGAACTATAATATAACGAAGAATCTCGAAATTTCCACCATTTCTGAATGTCTAGATTATTTTCAATGATCTTTGAAATTTTACCCGTGACTATTTTTTTTATTCTTTTTTGAATATTTTTTATTTCTGAATCATATTCAACAAAAAGAAGGCATTTACTTTTTTTATCAAATCTATGATTGATATTTTTCATTATTGTCTTATCTACAAACTCTATCGCTGTTGGAAATGTATTTACAATCTGACTACAATTAGTTGCAGCCTCCTTTTCTGATTGGTATTCTACTATCAAAAGAACTCTGTTGTTTGGAATGGGTGTAATCTTCAAATCAGCTGAGAGCACAATTCCTAAAGTTCCTTCAGATCCAACAATGATTTTGTGTACGTCCTTAATTGATTTAATTGAATCCAATCTATACCCTGAAGAGTTTTTTGTGACTTTAGGGAATTTTTCAATATCTATTTTTTTTGATAATTTGAAAATTTTGGACCCATATTCTCTGCTTTCTGGTAATGTGATTTTGTTACCATATCCATCAACAAATGTAATCTTTTCAATATTGTCTATTGTACTTCCATATTTCAAACTTCTACTTCCAGAGGAATTATTCCCGATCATTCCACCTATTGAACAATATGGTCCCACAGATGGGCTTGGCGGAAAAAATTTTCTCTTGTTTTCTAATGCCTTGTCTAGGTTGCCTTTGATGGTCCCTGCACCAACTTTTACATTATTTTTCTGTATTTTTATTGAATCAAATTTTTTTAAATCCATGATGATTCCACTGTTTAGTGCACTTCCAACCAAACCTGTACCCGCACCTCTGACAGTGACCGGCACTTTGTATTTCCTTGCAATTTTTACTATGTTTATCACGTCTCTTTCATTTTTTGGAATTACTACTATATCTGGAATAATTTGATATGCGCTAGCATCTACAGAATAATAATTTACGATCTCTCTGTCCCAAAGGACATTGCCTCTAATGGTTTTTTTCAATGATTTTTGAAGTTTTGATATGTTTGAATATCGTGGCGTTTGATTTTTTAGCAATTTATCTGCCATTGATATATGATTATAGTTTAAATCTATT
Organism: Candidatus Nitrosarchaeum limnium BG20; assembly: GCF_000241145.1. Classification (NCBI taxonomy): domain Archaea; kingdom Thermoproteati; phylum Nitrososphaerota; class Nitrososphaeria; order Nitrosopumilales; family Nitrosopumilaceae; genus Nitrosarchaeum; species Candidatus Nitrosarchaeum limnium. Next base: position 15,386 of record NZ_AHJG01000272.1, read on the forward strand.
ACAAATTCTATCTTTTTGCATGGACTT